>JBHELM010000175.1:0-6298 GCA_046352715.1 Thermoplasmatota archaeon
AATCCGACGCGCAAGCCGAGGACACCCGACCACGAAGTCGGCGCTACCCGATGACCAAGGGGTCGGGCTCGAGGCCGCCCCGCGCGAAGCGCTCCAGGGCGAACGGAGCCAGGTCAATCTCCGGCTTGCGGCCCGCCAGCAGTTCCGCGATGAGCTGGCCCACCATGGGGGAAATCATCATGCCGTGGCCGCTGAAGCCGTTGGCCTGCACGAAGTTCGCCGGCCCTGACTCCGCGACGCCCAGGATGGGTTTGGCGTCGGGGGTCTTGTCGTAGCTGCCGGCCCACTGCCGCAGCACCCGCACGGGGCCGAGGCGCGGGAGGAGGCGCACCGTCTGGCGGCTGAACTCGCGCGCGAACTCCAGGGTGCTCGACCACTGCATCGACTCCTCCGCGTGGGTGCCGAGCCCGCCGACCAGCTCGCCCCGCATGTCCTGGTTGATGTAGTAGCCCGTCGAGAGGTCGACCAGCATCGGGTCGAGGAAGGGCTTCAGCGGCTCGGAGACCAGGATCTCGTGGCGCTCGGGCTTGACGGGCAGCGCGACGCCAACCTGGGCGGCCAGCTCGCGGCTCCAGGCGCCGGCGGCGTTGACCACCCACTCGCAGCGGTAGCGGCCCTGGTTGGTCTGCACCGCCGTGACGCGGCCGCCGGACTGCTCGAACCCCTCCACCTCGGCGTGGGTCAGCACCCGCACCCCGCGCGACTCCGCCGCCTGCTTGTAGCCCCAGACGATGGGCCAGGGGAACAGCACGGCGTCGTCGGGGTTGAAGGTCGCGCCCACGCAGCCGTCGGTGCGCAGGCCGGGCACCAGCCGCCGCGCCTTCTCCAGGCTGACGACCTTGGTGCGCACGCCGTGGCTGTTCTGGAACGCGGCGGCCTTGCGGAGCGCCGCGAGCTGCCCCTCGCTGCGGGTGAGGAAGAGGTAGCCGCCCTGGCGGAAGAACAGGTTGTGGCCGGTCTCCTGGGCGAAGCGCTTGAACATCGCGATGCTGCGCTTGGCCAGGACGATGTTCTCCGCCGTCGTCCACTGCGCCCGCACGCCGCCGCCGTTGCGCCCCGTCGCGCCCTTGACGAGCGAGTCCTTGTCCAGCACCAGGACGTCGTTGAGGCCGAGCTTGGCGAGGTGGTGCGCGATGCTGAGGCCGATGGCGCCGCCGCCGATGACGACGACCTGGTAGTGGTCCTTCGGCGGCGGGGTCACTTCGGCGCCTCCCCGCCCGCCGAACCACGAATTGCACGAAGGTCGGGTTTCGTGTCATTCGTGGAATTCGTGGTTGCTAGGTCGTCGGCGTCGGGGGCGGCGAGGGTGGCGAACGCGATGGGGCGCACCGGGGGCCGGAAGGTCATCACGTCCACCTCGTCCAGCGGGATGCGGCGCTCGTCGGCGACGAGCTGCATGCAGGCCTGCACGCACGCCTTGCCCTGGCACGGGCCGGTCCCGACGCCGAGGAAGCGCTTGAGGTCCTCGAAGCAGTCGTAGCCGTCGTGGATGGCCTTGACGCACTCGTCGAGGGTGATGTCCTCGCAGCGGCAGAGGAACGTCTTGGGGGTGGTCATGGCTCCGCCCCCACCGCCGCGTAGACGCCTGGCCGCGTGGTGGCGCCGTCCCGCCCCGCCTTGGGGGCGAGGACGCCGGTGGACCAGTCGAGGGCGCAGCCGGCCTGCTGGAACAGCTCGACGCGGGGGGTGCCGGGGAGGTTGCACAGGATGGTGTCGCACTCCACCCAGTCGCCCGCCACCTGCGCCGCCTCCACCTGCGACAGCCCGCGCGCGGCCTGCACCCTGCCGTGCCCCACGACCTCGGTGCCGGCGTTCTGCAGCAGGGCGACGACGGGCTTCGGCAGCGGGGCGCCGTGGGTGACGGCGCGGCGGCCGGGCGCGACCCTGTTCTCCCCGACGAGGCGCAGGGCGCCGCGCAGGCTGAGCACGCCGGGCAGGTCGTTGTTGGCGAACAGCGGCCAGGCGTCGTGCCGGCCGGTGGCGAGGGTGATGCGGTCCGCCGTCACCTCCCACAGGTCCTCCTGCCCGCCCTGGGCGCGGCGGATGGCGGCGACGAGGGGCTTGCCGTCGTGGGCGCCGTAGACGCCGAAGCAGAGCGCCTGCTTCCACGCCTGCACGTTCGGCTTGCCGGCGGCCTCCCTGGCCAGCAGGCGCGTCCGCAGCTCGAAGGGGTCCCACGCTGCGGTGCCGCCGAGGTGCGCCGCCTCCTCCACCAGCAGCACGGAGCCCGCGCCGGCGGCGGCGTCGCGGACGCGCAGCAAGCCGTTGCGGCCGGAGCCCACCACCAGCTCGTGGACGTGCAGCGTGTGCCGGCGCGGCCCGGTGACCTCGACGCCCGGCTTGGGGGCCTTGCCGACGCCGGAGAGGAAGCGCACGCCGCGAAGGAACGCCTCGTTGAGCAGCCGCATCCGCGTGAAGGCGTTGTGCGGGTCGAAGCCGTTCCAGTACACCTTGTCCACCACTCCCAGCAGGTCGTGCTTGGCGGTGCCGATGACGTTCTGGCTCGACAGCCTGCAGCCCTCACGCGCCGCGGCGGTGCAGGCGGTGACGTTGGGCACCCCGTCGACGTCGACGAGGCAGGAGCCGCAGGAGCCCTGCACGCAGTAGAGCCCGCGCGGCCGGTGGTAGCGCAGGCTGCGGGCGATGACACGCACCCCCGAGCGGTGGAGCGCCGAGCCGAACGTGTCGCCGGGCTCGAACGGGACCTCCTTGCCGTCGAAGGTGAAGCCGGGCACCGGGGCCTCGCACTTGGGGGGGCCCCATGAAGGCGACGGTCCTCGTCGGCTCCGTCCCCGCCGCGAACGGCGCGAACTGCGGTGGGCCTGCCATCCCGCCGAACCGCCGAGGCCGCAGGACACACGCAAGCGGCTCCGTGACTTCCTTGCCCGCCGCGGTTCGTTGGGTTTCCGTGGCTTTCGCGGTCCGTGGGGCCACATCAGCGCGGCAGGTGGCGCTCCAGCTCGCGCTCCAGGCGGCCGGTCACGACGACCCAGAACAGGCGCCAGTCGGAGAGGAACGACTTCACCGGGTGGGTGAAGGTCGCCGGCCGGTTGTGCTCGACGAAGGCATGGCCCACCCACGCGAAGCCGTAGCCGGCCACGAGCGCCGCCAGGACGAGCCACCAGGACCGGAACGCGACGGCGAGGCCGAGGAACAGCAGCGCGGCCGCGGAGCCGGCGACGTGGAGCGCCTGCGTGGCGGGGCGGCGGTGCTGGCTCAGGTAGAACGGCCAGAACTCCCGCAGCGTCCGGTACTCGGCCACGGCGGTTGGAGGCGGTGGGGCGGGCATGAAGCTTGCTCCTGGTTGGGGCGGTGGGGCGCTGCCTAACGCCTGCGAAGGGCAGCGGCCAGGCCGGCCAGGGCAAGGACAGCAAGCGGGCCGATGCCGGGAGACCCCTTGGTCGAGGTCGCATCGCCCGTGGTGGTGGCCGCCGTGGCCGCCGCGCCTGATTGGCCAACCAGGACGTCCAGCGGCTGCGCCAAGACCTTCGCGACGCCGCCCGCCGTGTAGGTGAGGGTGGCGTTGACGCTGTAGCGGCCGTCGGTGGCCTTGCCGGGGACGGTGACGACCAACTCCTGGTCCTTGGTCTCGCCGGGGGGGACGACGACGTGGACGGGTTGCCACTCGTAGGTCCAGCCGGAGGGCACGCGGGCCTCGGCGAAGGGGTGGCCGGTGCCGCCGCCGTTGTTGCTGATCTTGAAGTGGTAGACGGCCGACTTGCCGGGGCCGGCGGTGGCCTGCAGGTGGTCGACGGAGTACTCCAGGTTGGGCTCGGCGTCGGTGACGGCGCCGCCGGCCACGCTGGAGCCGATGTGGACGTCCTTGACCGCCTTGTTGCCGGCGAGGTCGGTGGCCTCGACGCGCAGGACGTCGCTGTCCACCAGAGCGCGGCCGACCCACTCGAAGGCGGGGCCGTAGCGCTCGCAGGTCTGCCCGGGGGCGCCGGTGCAGGGGGGCGCCACGACGCTGCCGAGGCCGTTGGGGCCGTAGTCGGGCTCGTAGTCGGCGTCCCAGGCGCGGCCCGCCCAGTCGCGCAACTCGGCGGTGATGTCCTTGCCGTTGAGGTAGACGGTGTGCGTGGCGAGCGTCTCGCCGAACTCGATGGTGAGCTGGTGGCCGCTCAAGGCTTGGCCGTCGCCGGGGAGGATGATGGGCCACGGCGCCGTCCGGTCGTGCCTAGTCATCTGCGGCACGTCGGTGTCGCACTTCTCCTGCGCCGGGGTGGGGGCGGTGTCGCAGTTGTCGACGATGGCCTTGGCCCAGAAGCGCGCCAGCTCGTTGTTGCTGGCGTCGTAGGCGTGCACGGCGGCGGCGTAGGTGCCGTCGGGGACGAGCGGGGTCTTGATGGGGATGAAGAAGCCGTCCGTCGGGTCGCGGTCGGCGCGGTAGTTGGGCACGTAGGCGCCCGTCACCCACGGGGCCGGCGCGGTGCCGCACGCGGTCTCGTCGAAGTCGGTGGTCTGCGGGCCGAAGCTGAAGCCGAAGACGGTGATCTTGTCCGCGTCGGCGCCGATGGCCTGGAACTGCGCGAAGAACTGGCCCTGGGCGCGAATGAAGCCGTCGCTGCCCGGCTGGAGGTCGGGGTTGCGGAAGACCAACTGGATGTCGCCGCAGTGGTGCGTCTGCGCCTCGGCCGGGAACGCCAGCAGCGACAGGAGCAGGAGGAGCGCCAAGGGGACGCCGCGGAGACCGGCCATCGGGCTGCCCATTTCTGTGCCGCACCTAAAGGGTTCCGGCACGGACGGTGCGCTCGGCATCCAGCCCGGCGAATCCGCAGATTTCGCGGATTGAGTTCTCAGCGTCCTATTTGGCGGATGGCAGGCGGAGCCGGACCTGTCTCCCCCGAAATCCCTGAATCCCCAAATCCCGGGCCTCGACCGCTCCGCCCAGCGTTCGCCTCCAAGGTGCTGTGGGCGGCCCGACAGACGCGGTCCTGGACGGCCAGGCGAAGGCCGGACGCACAAGGCATGTGGGGCGCAACGTCTTCGCCCACAGTTCCCGCCAAGGAACCTCACCTGTCTGGGTTTCCTTCCTGGCATGGCCGAAAGGGCTTTTACGCAGTTCGCATAGCTGAATCCCAGAGCCTGACCTTCGGGCCAGGCCATTTGCAGGTGACACACCATGTCGAATGGACAAACCGCCACTGGACAACCCATCTACATCCTCAAGGAGGGGACCGAGCGCACCCGCGGCCGCACCGCGCAGAGCAACAACATCTACGCCGCCCGCCTCATCGCGGAGACGGTCAAGTCCACCCTCGGCCCCCGCGGCATGGACAAGATGCTGGTCGACAGCATGGGCGACGTCGTCATCACCAACGACGGCGCGACCATCCTGAAGGAGATCGACGTGGCGCACCCCGCCGCGAAGATGGTCATCGAGGTCGCCAAGACCCAGGACGCCGAGTGCGGCGACGGCACCACCACGTCGGTCATCCTGACCGGCGAGCTGCTCAAGGTCGCGGGCGACCTGCTGGAGAAGGGCATCCACCCCACCACCATCACCGCCGGCTACCAGATGGCGGCCAAGCAGGCCGTCGAGGTCCTCGAGGGCATGGCGATGAACGTCAAGAAGACCGACACCGCCACCCTGAAGCAGATCTCGGTCACGAGCCTCAACTCGAAGAACATCAGCTACAACTCCGCCCTCATCTCGGACATCGTCGTCAAGGCCTGCACCTCGGTCGCGGAGACCACCGGCTCGGGCAAGGACGCCAAGACCGAGGTCGACCTCGACAACATCCTCATCCAGAAGGCCAAGGGCGGCAGCCTGGAGGGCACCGAGCTCATCCAGGGCATCATCCTCGACAAGGAGCGCGTCCACTCCGGCATGCCGATGTCGGTCAAGAACGCGAAGATCGCCCTCGCCAACGCCGCCCTCGAGATCAAGAAGACCGAGGTCGACGCCAAGATCGAGATCACCGCGCCCAACCAGCTTGAGGCGTTCCTGGCCCAGGAGGAGAAGACCCTCAAGGACATGGTCGAGAAGGTCAAGAAGTCGGGCGCCAACGTCCTCGTCTGCCAGAAGGGCATCGACGACCTCGCGCAGCACTTCCTGAGCAAGGCCGGCATCTACGCCGTCCGCCGCGCCAAGAAGTCCGACATGGAGAAGCTCGCCAAGGCCACCGGCGCCTCGATCGTCAACACCCTCGACGATCTGAACGCCAAGAGCCTGGGCAGCGCCGGCCTGGTCGAGGAGCGCAAGATCGGCGAGGACAAGTTCACCTTCGTCACCGAGTGCCCGAGCGCCAAGGCCGTCAGCATCCTGCTGCGCGGCGGCACCGAGCACGTCGTCGAC
>JBHELM010000176.1:0-11562 GCA_046352715.1 Thermoplasmatota archaeon
CCATGAGCTTGAGCGAGGCCTGCTGGACGTGACGGAAGTAGGCCGGCTCGCCCGTGAAGCGCCCGCCGTGGGTCGGGTAGCGCTGCCCTTCGCGGCGCCAGAAGTCGGGCGTGTCCGTCGTGAACGAGACCGTGTCCGAGACCTCGCAGAGGATGTGGCGCTTGTCACCGCCCAGCAAGAGGGCTGCGGCGCCGGCGGAGGCGGAGTACTCGAGGGCGTTGCGGGGCGCGCCCTGGCTGGTGTCGGCGCCGATGGCGAGCACGGTCTTGCACATCCCGGAGAGGACGAGGCCCATGCCGGTCTGGATGGCGGCGGTGCCGGCCTTGCAGGCGAACTCGTAGTCCGCCATCGTGAGGTAGGGGCCGGCGTCGAGCGCGGCCTGCACGATGGTGCCCGTCGGCTTCACGGCGTAAGGGTGCGACTCGCTGCCCACGTAGATGGCGCCGATGTCGGCGGCCGTGGTGGGGGCGCGGCGCAGCGCCTGGCGCGCGGCCTCGACGCTGATGGTCGCCACATCCTCGTCGGGGCCCGGCACGGACTTCTGGTGGACGTTGAGCGCGCGCCCGATGTTGGCGTCGTCGCCCCACACCCGAGCGATCTCCTCGGAGCGGATGCGGTAGCGCGGGACGTAGGCGCCGTAGCTGGTGATGCCAACTGGCATGGACGCGCGTTCGACTTCGGGGGCGCGTTAAAAGGGTGGCGAACAGAGAATCGGCGGATGCCGAAAGCGCTGCCCACTGCGTCTACGCGCGGGAGCGGCCGGCGCGCCACGCCGCCAGCGCGAAGCTTCGTCGCGGCGATGCCCCAGGAGCGGCAAGCGCCGGCTCAGACGAAGTGCGGGTGCTTCGTCAGCGCCGCCTGGACGTGCGGCAGGATGGCGTCCCACTCCGCCTCCGGGCGCTTGGTGACCGTGACGAAGTCGTTGAGGAAGAACAGGGACTGGACGCCCGGCACCTCCAGCAGCGCCTTCGACAGCGGACTCGTCGCCTGCTCCGGGCGGCTCACGATCTTGGAGCCGTTGCAGAAAGTCCCCTCAGACGTGACCTTCATCGCGTTGGGGTTCGGGGTGGGGTCGAAGCGGAGGCGGGCCATGCCGGGGCGGACGCAGGGCATGGCTTTTGGCCGTTTGGTCGGAGGAAGGATGGGCCACTGAAGGAAAATAGGGGGTCGCGATTGCCCTCCCGTGCGCCTGGCCCTGACCCTCCTGGCCGTCCTTGCCCTGGCCGGCTGCTCCAGCCACCCGGCCGCCCCGGCGCAGGCGCCGCCCGGCCCCCCCGCGGCGGGCGACCCCTTGCAGGACGTGGCCATCCTGCACGGCGCGGGCCTCGCCTCGCCGCAGGCCGTCTCGGGCGTCGTGCCCGCGCTTTTCGACACGCACGCTGCCATGAGCGAGCCCACCCTCGGCGTCACCCGGGAGGGGCGCATCTTCATCGCCACCGGCGGGGCGGGAGAGTCGAACGTCCTGCGCAGCGACGACGGCGGCGCCACCTGGAAGGACGTCTCGCCCGTGGTGGCGGGGCAGCGGACGCACCCCACCTCGAACGACCCCCTGCTGTTCCTCGACGTCGACACCGGCCGCCTCTTCGACATGGACCAGGTCGGGCTGGTCGCCTGCGACCAGGTCTCAAGCAGCGACAGCGGCGGCGACACGTGGAGCCCGCCGACGCCCGGCTGCCCGCTCCCGATGTCCGACCACCCGACGGTCGCCACCGGCAAGCCGACCACCCTCCCGGTCTCGCCGCTCTACCCGAAGGTGGTCTACATGTGCAGCAACCAGGTCGCGGACGTGCAGTGCGGCCGCAGCCTCGACGGAGGCGCGACGTTCGAGCTCGCCACGCCTCCCTACGCGGCGTCGCTGCAGGGAGCGGGGGAGGAGGTCGGGACGTCGCCCTGCGGCGGCCTCGTGGGGCACATCAAGCCCGCCAGCGACGGGACGCTCTACCTGCCCAACGGCAGTTGCGGCACGCCCCTGCTGGCCGTCTCGCACGACTCGATGGCGACCTGGAGCGTGGGCAAGGTCTCCGGCATCTCCACCATCGGCGCCAGCGTCGACCCCACCGTGGCGGTCGGCCTGGACGGCACCGTCTACTACACCTGGGTGGACCGCGAGGGCCTCGTCGAGATGGCCGCCAGCAAGGACCAGGGGAAGACCTGGGGCCCCGCCGTCCCGCTGCTGCCGCCCGGCCTCACCGCCGCCAACCTGCCGGCCTCGGCGGGCGGGGCGGGCGACCGCATGGCCGTCTTCTACTACGCCACCGGCGCGGCGGGCGGCTACCCGGGGCTCGCGGGGGAGGAGCCGCAGGACAACGCGACCTGGAACGGCTACCTCGCGCTCGTTGGCAACGCCTCCACGGAGCACCCCGACATCGTGACCGTGCGCCTCAACCCCGCAAGCGACCCCCTCATCCGCGGCCAGTGCGGCCCCGGCCGCTGCCAGCAGGTCTTCGACTTCATGGACCTCCAGGTCGACGGCGACGGGCGCCCGTGGGCGGTCCTCATCGACGCTTGCCAGGACAAGTGCGCGACGGCGCACGGCAAGCAGGCGGACTCCACGGAGAATGCGGGCTTCGTGGCCACGCTGGCGGAGGGGCCGAGCCTGCTCGACGGGAAGCCGCTGGTGCCGATTCACGGCAAGCTGTGACTCCCGAGGGAGAAACCACGAATTTCATGAAGGGGCGTTTTCGTGAGCTTCGTGAAATTCGTGGTTCTTGTCAGAGAGTCGCGGAGGGGGTATACTCGCCCCATTCCTCGCGGAGCGTGTTGCACACCTCGCCTAGCGTCGCGTAGGCGCGCACGGTCTCCAAGATGAACGGCAAAACGTTCTCCGTCCCGCGCGCCGCCTTCCTCAACTCAGCCAAAGCCTTGGTGACGCGGGCGTTGTCGCGCTCGGCCTTCACCTTGGCGAGCTTGGCGAGCTGCGCCTTCTCCGGCCCGTCGTCCACCTTGAGAATCTCGGGTGGCGTCTCGTCCTCCAGGACGTAGTCGTTGACGCCGACGACGGTGCGCCCGTTCTCCTCGACCTCGCGCTGGAAGTGGTAGGCAGCCTCCTGGATTTGCCCCTGCACCCAGCCCTTCTCGATGGCGCGCAGCATCCCGCCCATCTGGTCGATTTTTTGGATGAGCGCCGTCGCCTCCGCCTCCAGGTCGTCCGTGAGCCTCTCGATGGCGTAGCTGCCCGCGACGGGGTCCACGGTGCTGGCGACGCCGGACTCGTGCGCGATGATTTGCTGCGTGCGGAGCGCGATGCGGGCCGCCTTCTCCGTGGGGAGACCCAGAGCCTCGTCCATGCCGTTGGTGTGCAGGCTCTGCGTGCCCCCGAGGACGGCGGCGAGCGCCTGGATGGCGACGCGGACGACGTTGTTCTCCGGCTGCTGCGCCGTGAGGGTGCTGCCCGCCGTCTGAGTGTGGAAGCGCAGCATCTTGGAGCGCGGGTCCTTGGCGTGGAAGCGCTCCTCCATGATGCGGTGCCACAGCCGGCGCGCGGCGCGGAACTTGGCGACCTCCTCCAGGAAGTCGTTGTGGCCGTTGAAGAAGAAGGCGATGCGGGGCGCGAAGCCGTCGACGTCGAGCCCGGCGTCCACGGCGGCCTGCACGTAGGCGATGCCGTCGGCGAGGGTGAACGCCAGCTCCTGCGCGGCGGTGCTGCCCGCCTCGCGGATGTGGTAGCCCGAGATGCTGATGGTGTTCCACTCGGGCACGCTCTGGGCGCAGAAGGCGAAGGTGTCCGTGATGAGCCGCATGCTGGGCCCCGGCGGGAAGATGTAGGTGCCGCGCGCGATGTACTCCTTCAGGATGTCGTTCTGGATGGTGCCGGACACCTTGCGGAGGTCGGCGCCCTGCGCCTCCGCCACCGCGAGGTACATGCAGAGCAGCACCGCAGCGGGGGCGTTGATGGTCATCGAGGTGGTGACCGTGTCGAGCGGGATGCCGCCGAACAGGATCTCCATGTCGCGCAGCGAGTCGACGGCGACGCCCACCTTCCCGACCTCGCCCAGCGCCCGCTCGTCGTCGGAGTCCATGCCAATCTGGGTGGGCAGGTCGAACGCGACCGAGAGCCCGGTGCCGCCCTGCGCCAGGAGCATCTTGTAGCGCCGGTTCGACTCCTCGGGGGTGCTGAAGCCGGCGTACTGCCGCATCGTCCAGAGGCGGCCGCGGTACATCGTCGGCTGCACGCCGCGGGTGTAGGGGGCCTGCCCCGGGTAGCCGAGGCGGGTGTCGGGGTCCCAGCCGGGCAGGTCGTCCGCCGTGTAGAGCGGCTCCGCCGGGCGGCCCGAGGCGGAGGTGAACTCCGGCTGGCGCTCGGGGGACTTGGCGACGGCCCTGCCGTAGGTCTCCTTCAGCCAGTCGGCCTTGGTGCGCCGCGCCTTGCCCACGCTGGGGGGCAGGGCCTGGTGGTTCAAAGCGTGTCCGACGGAAGCCGGAGCGGGCTTACGGGCGCATGCGCTGGCCCATCTCGCCGGCCTTGCGGGTGGCCACGGAGCGCAGCTGGGCGGCCCCGTCGCGGGCCTGCCCGGTCGCCTCGTCCATGCCCTCGCGGGCGGTGGAGGCCACGCTCTTCACGGCCTCGGTGGCCTTGCGGCTGGCGTTCTTGACCGCCTGGAGGGTGCGCTGGCGGCTCTCCTCGCTGAGGCCGTACCGCCAGACCAGGTAGCCAGCGCCGACGGCCGCGAGCGCGCCGACGGTGATGTAGACGAGTGCCTTCGAGTCCCCTTTGTCGCCCATGCAAGAGCATGCTCCCCGTCGGCGATAAGGCTTCCCGCATGGCGGTGGGACGGTCCCGTCGGGCAAAGGACGGAGGGGAGGAAAAGGGGAGCCGAGGGGAGCGGTGCGGGGGTGTCCCTGGCTACGGCTTCAGCAGCTCGTCGACCTGCTTCTGGCTGGCGCGCGCCTTGCCGAGGTCGAACTGCAGCTCGATGCAGAGGTGGTCGATGCCGTAGGTGGTCTCGACGTGGTGGAGGATGCCGGCGAGGGCCTCCAGGTCCTCCTCCGACCCCTCGCCCTGGGTGAAGATGTGCTCGTGGAAGTCCAGGCCGAGGACGTCCTCGCCCTCCATCGTGACCTGGGCGTGGTCGCAGAACACCTTCTTGATGCGGTCCTCGAGCTTCCGGACGCCCCCGGGCGGGACCGGCTTCGCGGTGGTGACCTCGACGAAGTAGCCGACCCCGTCGATGAAGGGGTTGTTGCGCACGATTTCCAGGATGTCGTCGATGGTGGCGACCATGGCAGTCCTTCGATAAGTGCCTCTCCAGGATAAATCTTGAGGACATGGCTGGCGCAAAGGATAAAGAGCGAGTCTTTTCCCCGCCTCTTGCCCCTTGAGGCTGCTGGGACGACCCTCGGCGTTCCAGGAGGAAACACCTGGCGGGAGGAGGCGTCTCACCGAGGCGCCGGGTTATAACCACTGGCCCCCGAGAAAAGCCGCTGGCGTGATTCGAACACGCGACCACCTCCTTACCAAGGGGGTGCTCTACCCCTGAGCCACAGCGGCGGCGAGCTGGGCCACTTTGGACCCGTATTTAGCGGCTCCGGGCTGGCTGGCGCGCCGCGGTTGCCCTGTCGCCGGAGCAAGGCGCGCGGTCGCGAAAAAATCGGCGTGCAGCGGGCAAGGGAAAGGGAAGGAGGGATGGCGTGGGCTTCACACGCCAGGCTCGACGCGAGGCTCGGGCGGGCTCCCGCTGCCGACGTCGACGGGGCTGGCGGGGGGCTCACGTTGTTGCCGACCGGCAGGCCGGCGCTCTCCGTCCCGCCGGCTCCGTCTTCGGCATCTGCATCTTCGCAGTGCTCATTGGCGGACGCGTCGTTGCCGTTGCCGTCGCTGTAGTGGCGCGCGTGGCCCTCGCCCTGGTCTCCCTGGTCACCGTCGGCGCTCGCGGCGGGTGCCACCAGCCCCAGGAACATCGCTGCCAAGAGGCTCGTCCACTGGGTGCCCACCACGATTGCCCTTGGCGTTTCACTTGAACGGGTTCCGGGGCGGGCCGCGCAACTGGTTGACGCGCCGCGCGATGGCGACCAGGCCGGCGAGGTTGAGGACGGCGAGCCCGACCACGAACCAGTCGAGGGCGCGCCACGCGTTGGGGGAGCTGCTGGTGGTCTCCTCGACGACGGCCTGCTGCTTCTGCTCCTGCTGCGCCTGCCGCTCGCCCTGCGCAGCGAGGTCGCGCTTGACCTGCTCCAACTCGATGCGGGTGGGGGCGCCGTCGGCGGCGAGGCCGAGCGGGGTGACGCGCAGGTCGCCGATGCTGGTGCGGCTGCCGCCGGTGCCGAAGCCGTCCATGTCGATGAAGAAGGTGCGGCCGACGTCGCGGGCGCCCGTGGCGGTCCAGCCGTACGCGGAGGTGGGGGTGCCGCCGGGGCGGGCGAGCCCCTGCCCGATGCGGGGGTCGCCCGGCATCACCTTGGCGGGGGCGGCACCGAACACCACGTCGCCCGCGGTGATGGTGCCGGAGTTGTCGACGTCCAGGGCCCACGTGCCGCCGCCGGCCTGCGCGAACCAGGCGCCCGAGGCGGTGCCGAGGGGGCGGCCCACGTCGCGGTTGGTCACGTTCACCGCGGTGCCCGGGGCGTAGGTGTCGAAGCGCGACAGTCGCAGGTCGCCGAAGGTGACGCTGCCGGAGGCGTCGAGGTCGAGGTAGAGCGTCTCGTCGGGCTGGGTGTCCGGGTGGGTGTTGCCGTTGGCGTCGATGTAGCCCACCGTGACGCGGGCGGTCTGCAGCTCCAGGCCCAGGTCGGCGTCCCCTTGCGCCACCGCGTTCACGAAGCCGGTGCCGTCGGCGTGAGCGGGGAGGGCCAGCGCCAGGAGGAGGGTCAGGGGCAGGAGGCGTCGCATGGAGGCGTCCAGCCGGGAGCCCTGCTTAAGGAACACGACTTCACCGCGGCGCTGTGCGCCGCGCCGGTGGCGGGGAGCTACGCCCCCGCACCCCCGGAAGGGCAGGGTGGCCTTCGGCCAACCCGGGCTTCATGGCTTCGGCCTAGAACAGCAGGCCCAGGGACGACAGCTCGGCCGTGATCTTGTCCACGGCCTCCTCGGCGTCCTCCTTCTTGCGGGCGCCCGTGCAGACGAGCTTGCCCGAGCCGAAGATGAGGACGACGACCTTGGGGTCCGTCAGGCGGTAGACGAGGCCGGGGAACTGCTCGGGCTCGTACTCCACGTTCTCCAGGCCGAGGCCGATGGCGATGGCGTTGAGGTTGAGCTCGGCGCCGAGGTCGCTGGTGGCGACGATGTTCTGGATGGTGATCTCGGGGTCGTCGATGGTCTCGAAGCCGTTGGCGCGCAACTGGTCGCACACGATGCCGACGGCGGTGTGGACCTCCTCGATGCTCTTGGCGCCGGTGCAGACCACCTTGCCGCTGCGGAAGATGAGCGCCGCAGTCTTGGGCTCGGGGACGCGGAAGACAAGGCCGGGGAACTGCTCCGGCTCGTACTCGGCGTTCGAGAAGGTGGCGCTGATGGCGTTGAGGTCGAGCTCCTCGCCGATGGAGGTGCTCGCGACGACGTTCTGGATGTGGATGACGGCCATGAGAAGCCACGTCCGGGCAGCCTTCGCCAAGAAACGGCGATATATAAAGCTCCGCCGAGGGTCAAAAGTCGGATATAAGCGCCTTATCAAGCCACAATCTCCTTTATCTACAGGAGAATCGGCGCCCCGTGACCCCCTCGCTCGGCGCCGTCACCCTATGGACGGTCCTTGCGGCCACGCCGCTGGCCATCCTGTGGTTCGAGCGGCGGCGCTGGGCCGGTGGGCTGTGGGCCAACATCGTCCGCCTCGCCACCGACTACACCTGGAACTTCCTGCTCTTCGCGCTCATCGTCGTCGAGAAGACCTGGGTCGACGGCCTCAACGACCGGGTGCGCGGCGTCTTTGGCGACAAGACGTGGCTGCTGTGGAAGCTGGAGGGGCCCGCCGTCTACCACATCCAGCACGCGCTGCAGACCCCCGTCCTCACGGCGGTCCTCAACCTCCACTACCTCTGGGTCTACGTCTTCGTGACCTACTTCGCGGTCATGCTGTGGGCCTACCGCGACGACCGCGAGCTGGCCGACCTCGCCTCGCTCACGTACTCCATCATCTACCTCCTCGCGGTGCCGTTCTACATCTTCTTCAACGTCCAGGTGACGAGCCGCTACGTCCCCGGCATGCGCAGCCTCCTCTACAACGCCGGCCCCGGCTGGCACAGCTTCTTCCTCGCGCACGACCCGCTCGACAACGCCTTCCCCAGCCTCCACGTCGCCATCCCCTTCGGCCTCGTCTGCGTGGCGTGGTGGACGATGCGCCGCCGCGGCTACACCCTGCGCGACTGGGAGCACCGCGGCTTTGTGTGGTTCCTGCTGGCCAACACCGCCCTCTTCGCCTTCAGCGTCCTGTACCTGGGCATCCACTGGGTCACCGACATCCCCGGCGGCCTCCTGGTCGGCCTGCTCGGCGCCACCATCGCCGACGAGTTCCGCACCGAGTTCGCCCGCGTCTTCACCACCGTGCAGCACATCCTGGGGGCGCCGTTCCGGTGGCTGTTCCGCTCCGGCGGCCGGCTGCGGACGTTCCCCTGACGCTGGCCCGTCCGACTGCTGTCCCGCCGAACCGCGGAGGCCGCGGAAAACACGGAAGCGGCTCCGTGACTTCCGTGGCCTCCGCGGTTCGTGGTTTTCGTGGCCTTCGCGGTCCCATCGGGGCAATGGGCATGAACGTCCCTGAACGGCTTTGCGGGGTGCCCCGTTGCCGCGCCCATGAAGCCCGCGCCACTCCTGACGCTTCTGCTCCTCGTCCTGGCCGGTGGCGCCCTGGACGTCCACGCGGCGGACGCCTGCGCCCCGACCAGCTTCGCGGCGGACCCCCTCGGCAGCGTGGTCCACCTCCACTGGGACGACACCGCCGACGCGAGCGGGTACAACATCTACCGCGCCGAGGGGGAAGGCGACTTCCGGCTCGCCATCCTCATGCAGGCCCCCTCCAACGAGACCATCGACACCCAAGTGGAGAGCGGGCTCACCTACCGCTACATGGCCACCGCCGTCGTGGCGGGCGCCGAGACGCCGGCCTGCAACACCGCCCAGGTCACCGTTGGCGGCGAGTGTGCGCCGACGCTCACCGTCGAGCGCTTCCCCGACCACAACGAGCTCACCTGGACCTTCAACCGCGTCGCCGACAGCTACAACGTCTACCGCGCCACCGGCCACTCCCACCACTTCAAGCTCATCGGCAACGTGGTCAACGACAACCACTACACGGACAGCGACCTGAACCCGCGCAAGGAGTCCCGCTACCAGGTCCGGGCCATCGTCCACGGCGACGTCGAGCGGCCGCCCTGCAACACGGCCTAACGCGCAGGCGGGAACGGCGCCGCGCGACCGCCGTGCGCTGGCTTGGCCCCAAATGCCTCGTGCGTCCGGCCTGCACTGGCTTCGCAGCGACCGATGGCAAGCCGCTCTCTATGTTTGGAAAACTCGGGAGCCCGTTGCCACACGTCATATCTTGGTGGCCGCTTTCTTCCCCTCTTCCTCGCGCCGCTCCTTGCGCGCCGCCAGGTAGCCCCAGGTGAAGACGCTGGCCGTGACCGTGAGCGACACCGTGACCGGCACCCACGGGCTGACGTGCAGGACCTGGCCGAAGCCGTAGACGACCAGGATGGTCCACAGCGTGGTGGTCGTGGCGATGGCGCTGGCCACCACCAGCATCGTGCGCAGGGGGGTGAGCTGGGCGATGCGGCCGAGGGCGATGCCGACGAGCGGGCTGTTGAAGGCGAAGGGGACCAGCATGAAGGCGTACAGGCCGAGGGCGCCGTAGCGGTCGACCACCTTGCGGCGCTTGTTGGCGTTGTTCTGCGCGGTGCGGAGCATGCTGCCCAGGATGCCCTTGCGGCGCTGCACGCCGTCGAAGGCCGCGTGGACGAGGGGATAGAGCAGCAGCGTCATCGCGAGGTCGGTGCCGAAGATGAGCAGCGCCACCATCATCGGCTCCCCGCCGGCGGCGATGCCCAGCGGGATGCCGCCCTCCTTGCCCGCCGTGTAGAGCGTCCCCACCGAGATGAGGGCGGGGAGGAACTGGCTGCGCTGGCCGAGGTAGATCTCCAGCAGCGCCACCAGGACGAGGCCGGCGATGCAGGCGCCGACCAGCGGGAAGGCGCGCACGACGCGGGGGGGTGGCTGGCGCGGCGGCGCCTCCTCGGGGAGCGGGATGTGACCGGGGTGCGGGGGGTGGAGCGGATGGGCGTCCGTCATGCCTTCCCTCGGCGCGCGCCGCCCTTCATGCGGGCCCCCAGCTTGAGCAGCGCCTTGCCGCCGCGGCGGCGCAGCAGGGAGGTCACCAGCTCCTCGTTGAACTCGCCGTCGCGCCACAGCGTCTCGAACTTGCCCAGCAGGTCCTTGGCGAAGGCGCGGTCGTCGAGGTGGACCACGGCGAAGTAGGTGCGCGGGTCGAGCGGGTTCTTGACGCCCAGCACGACGCGCTCGCCGTCCATGAGGGAGAAGGGGAGGCTGTCGGTCTTGGACAGCCGCACCTGGAGGTTTTCGCCGAGGTAGGGCATCGTCGCCTCCAGGACGCGGTCGACGTAGGGCGTGGTGAGCAGGTAGTCGACGTCGGCGGCGCGCAGCAGCACCCGCGTCCGCACCCCCCGGCCCACCGCCTGGCGGAAGGCGTCGAAGAGGGCGAGGTCGTCGTCCTGGATGTGCTCGAAGGCGAGGTAGGCGTCGACGCGGCCGCGCGCCTCGTGCGTCGCCTCGATGAGGAACTCGCGCGCCGCGTCCTCCCCGAGCCGGACGCCGTAGAGCGTGCTGCCGGGGGCCTGCCGGGGCTCCAGCCGCCCCAACTCCGCCTCCAGCGCGGCCGCCTGCTGCCCCAGGGTGCGCTCCTCCTCCTGCAGGCGGCGGCGCGTGGTGGCGAGCAGGCGCCCGGGCACCGCGCTGGCGGCGCAGGCGGCGAAGAGGCGGGGGCGGCCGCCGCGCGAGGTGGCGAGGCCGCGCTCGACCAGGGCGTTGAGGGTCTCGTAGACGCGGCCGAACGGGATGCCGGTCTCCCGGCTCAGGTCCGGCCCCGTGCGCTCGCCGTGGCGCAGGAGGTGGACGAGGGCGCGTGCCTCGTAGCCGTTCAGGCCGAGGGCCTCCAGGAGCTCCTGCATCAAACCCCCGGCAGGTTGTTGCCGCCGATAACCCTTGGTCTGCGCGTCAGCGGAGGGCCGTGTAGCCGGCCGGCGGCTCGGGGGTCTCGAACAGGCTGAAGGTGAACGTCCCGTGGAAGCCCACGAAGAGCCCCATGCCGCCGAGGCGGCCGGCCAGCTCGACGGAGGGCCAGAGCGGGAACTCGGAGCCGGTGAGCACCACGCGCAGGGTGGCGTTGCTGCCCTCGGCGTGGCCCAGTTGCGCGCCGTCGCGCTCGTCGACCGCGACCCACACCTTGCTCACGGTGGGCGCCAGGTTGGACCACGTGAACTCCACGACGGCGGAGCGGAACAGGCCGCCGCTGGCGGAGGCCATCGCGTGGGAGAGGCAGGCCGGGCTGCCGTCGACGGCCAGCGTCGGGCTGCCGCCCTCGACGACCAGCACGGGGTTGTTGCCCGTGCCGACGGCCACCA
>JBHELM010000177.1:0-2868 GCA_046352715.1 Thermoplasmatota archaeon
CATGCGCACCTTCCTGCCGCCCATCGCGTTCATGCTGGTGGCGAGCTTCAGCTTCTTCTTCGACCGCGCCCAGGCCGCCAACCGCCTCTCCCTCGGCACGGGCATGCTCATCACCGCCGTGGGCTTCCACATCAGCCAGACCGTCGCCCTGCCGCCGCTCGGCGCGCTCACGCTGTTCGACAAGGTGATGATCGCCGTTTACGCCTTCATCGCCGCGACGCTGCTGGTCACGACCGTGCTGGCGTTCGGCGAGAGGCTGCGGCTGCCCGAGAAGGCGTCGCGGCTCATCAACAAGCGCGGGGCGCTGCTCGCGGTATTGCTGCCGTTCGTCGTGTTCGCGCTGCTGGCGCTGCTCTAGGCCCACGCGCGCTGGAGCATCACGCTCGTGCTGTCGGTCCCGTAGCCCCAGCCGACGCGCACCTGGATGTAGCCAGGGACCCCGGGGTCGCCCGCGGTGGCCGCCACGGTGACGGTGAGGCGCATCGGGGCGCACGGCTCCCCGACGTCCAGCCTGGCGGGGCCCGTGACGGTGAACGGGGCGCGGCCGCCTTGGCCGTCGCTCCAGGAGAGGCCATAGGCGCGGGCGGGAACGGCGCGCACGAAGGTGAACTCGACGGCGAAGGCGCGGCTCTCCCCGGCGCGCATCTCCACCACGGTCAGGTTGCCGGTGGGGTCCCAGGCCTTGCCCGCGCCGATGCGCACGCTGGCCGCCGCGTCCTCCTCCGCCTCGAAGCCGGGGCACGCGGCCAGGTCGTCGTCGGGGCTGTGAAGGCCGGCGGACGGCGCTTGGCCCTGTCCTGGCGTGGCCAGGTCCGTTGTCGCGGTGGACGCTGTCGTGGTGCCGCCGGCGGGTCCTCCGGGCGCGGTGCAGCCGCCGAGCGGCAGGAGCAAGAGCGCCAGGGCCACGCCACGCATCATGGGCTCACGGCTGCAGCCGGGTGACGTCGCGCGGGAACAGGATGGCCTCGCGGATGTTGGGCAGCCCGAGCATCATCATCAGGATGCGCTCAATCCCGATGCCGCAGCCGCCGTGCGGGGGCATGCCGTAGCGGAACGCCTCCAGGTAGTCGGTGAAGTCCTTCGGGTCGAGGCCCCACCGCACGATGCCCTGCTCAAGCAGCTTGGGGTCGTGGATGCGCTGGCCGCCGCTGATGAGCTCGACGCCGCGGTAGTCGAGGTCGAAGCCGCGGCACAGCCTGGAGTCCATCGTGCCGTCCTCGGGCATGACGTAGAACGGCTTGGGGGCGAGCGGCCACTTGGTGATGAAGTAGAAGTCGTGCCCCTCGCGCTTCATCGCGCGCCACAGCACCTTCTCCGCCGCCGAGCCGATGTCGTCGCCGAACTTGAGCGGCGGGAACCTGAGGTCCGCCGGGAGGTCGGCGGCGGTGGCGAGCTCGTGGTTGATGATGGTCAGCGCCTCCTCGTAGGGGACGCGGCGGAACGGCTGCGCGGGCACCGGGACGTCGGCGCCGAGGGCCTTGACCTCCTCCGCGCACTCGCGGGCGACCGCGCCCCAGATGGCGGTCAGCAGCCCCTCGATGGCGCGCAGGACGTCCTCCTCCGACTCGATGAAGGCGAGCTCCAGGTCGAAGGCGGTGGACTCGTTGAGGTGGCGCACGGTGTTGTGCTTCTCGGCGCGGAAGTACCAGCCGACCTCGAACACCTTGTCGAAGCCGGAGGCCATCAGCATCTGCTTGTAGAGCTGCGGGCTCTGCGCGAGGTACGCCTTGCGGCCGAAGTAGTCGAAGGTGTAGGTGTCGGTGCCGCCCTCCGACGAGGCGCCCAGGATGTTGCTGGTGTGGATCTCGGTGAAGCCGTTGGCGCGCAGCCAGCCGGTGCCCGCCTCCAGGACCTTGTGGCGGATGGTAAAGATGGCCTTGCTGCGGGGGCCGCGCAGGTCGAGGAAGCGGTGGTCGAGGCGGGTGTCGAGGCCGGTCTCGATCTTGTCGTCCCACAGCGCGAACGGCAGCGGCGTGGCGGCGGCGTTGAGGACCTTGGCGGACGCCGGCACGACCTCGAAGCCCGCCTTCGCCTTGGGGGTGGCCTGCACCAGGCCCGTGATGGAGACCACCGACTCCGGCGTGAGCGCGACGAGGGTGTCGAACAGCTCCGGCGTGGCCTCTTTCTTCACCACGAACTGCACCTGCCCGGTGCGGTCGCGCAGCACCAGGAACGCCAGCGTGCCCTTGGAGCGCACCGCGTGCACCCAGCCGGCGAAGCTCTGCGTCGTGCCGAAGTGGGCGGGCGTGACCTGCCCGCAGCCGAGCGTCCGGAGCGCCGACGCGGCGGGAACGGGGGCGGGGGACGTGAGGCTCATCGCCGGGCCGACTTGGGGGCCTGGGAAAAACCCGCCGCCTCCGAGCCCGCCCCATCCACGGATTGCACGGAAGCGTGGTCCCGGCATGGCCTTCGGCGAACCGCGGATTCCGCGGATGGCGCGGATTCAACGGGGCGCGTCAAACCGGAAGGGGCAAATCTGCGTCATCCGCGAAATCCGCGGTTCGTCGCGCTGGCTGAGCAGCCCATCTGACTCCGTGGTTAGGCGGAAAGCAACCGGTCCAGGCCGCCGGCCCGGTCGAGCGCGTGCAGGTCGTCGCTGCCGCCGACGTGGAGGTCCCCGACGAAGACCTGCGGCACCGTCATGCGGCCGCTGCGCGCCTCCATCTCCTCGCGCGCCCCGTGCACCTCCTCCACGTTGACCTCGCGGAAGCTGGCTCCCTTGCGCCGCAGCAGCGCCTTGGCGCGGACGCAGTAGGGGCACCACGTGGTGGTGTAGAGGATGACCTCGGGCACGCGTCCCGCCTCCACGGACGGGACATAAAACAGATGGGACGGGGCAGCGCCCTTCAAGCCGTCCGCCAGAACCTA
>JBHELM010000178.1:0-24504 GCA_046352715.1 Thermoplasmatota archaeon
CGTCTTGGGCATGGTCTGCCGCGAGCGTCCTGCTCCTGATAACGCCTGCCGAACCGGCGCATCCTCCCAGCCGGCCGCGCAGGGCGCGAAGCCTGTGAAGCATTTCCTGTTGTTCGCGTCTTTCGCGGTTGGGTGGGGGGCCCGCTGGAGTCCAGGGCGGCAAGGCCAAGAGGCAGGCACCCGCTGCCCGGGCGAGCGCCATGCCCGACGCCACCCCCGCCTGGAGCCAGCAGAGTGCCCCCGCCCCCGTGAACCCCATGGAGACGCACGTGAAGGTCATCGCCATCATCGACGTCGTCTTCGGGGCGCTGGCCGCCCTCGGCGCCCTCGTCATCCTGGCGGTCTTCGGCGCCGGGGCCGCCGCCACGGGGGCCACCACCCACTCCGGGTGGGCCGGTTTCATCGCCGCCTTCGGCGTCCTCATCGCGCTGTTCATCGGGCTGTTCGCCGCCCTCGGCCTCACCGCCGGCATCCTGCTGCTGCGCCGCCGCCGCGCCGGCAAGGGCTTCGGCATCGCCGCCGCCATCCTGCAGCTCTTCAGCTTCCCCATCGGCACCGCCCTCGGCGTCTACGCCCTCGTCATCCTGACCAAGCGCGAGACGGAGCAGGTGCTGGTGGGCTAGTGAAGAGCCTCCCGGAGCAGATGGCGGTCTACGCCGCCTACCACCGCGACGGCTCGAACCGGGCCATCCACTTCCTCTTCGTCCCGCTCATCGTGTGGAGCGCGATGGGGCTGCTCGCCCTGCCGGGCAGCGTCGAGGCCGGCGGGCTGGCCGTCACGGCCGCGCACGTCGCCTCCCTCGCGCTGCTGGCGTACTACCTGCGCCTGGACGTCCCGCTCGGCGTCGCGATGGCCGTCCTGTTCACGGTCCTGCTCACCACGGCGCTGGAGCTGGACGCGCGCCTCGGCGCCGCGGCGCTGCCGTTCTTCGCCGCCGTCTTCGCGCTGAGCTGGGCCGCGCAGCTCGTCGGCCACCGCTTCTTCGAGGGCCGCAAGCCGGCGCTCATGGACGACCTGTGGCAGGTCTTCGTGGCGCCCGTCTTCGTGGTCGCGGAGTGGGCCTTCGCGCTCGGCCTGCGCCGCAAGCTGCGCGACGAGGTGGAGCGCGGGTTGCAGGCGCACCTGCCCAAGGCCTGACGGTCAACGAGAAAGCTGGGAGCGCGCATCGACGCCTCCTAAGACCGCAGCACGGGCCATTGCGGCGCGTCGGTCCTCATCTCCGGGGGGCCGAGCAGACGAGGCCCTACCTTGGCGTTGCGAAAAATGCGGTGCGGGGCCGCAGGCCCCGCATCCCGTTTTTCGCGGAGGGAATTTGCCTCTCAGCGTTGAGCTTCCAGTCACGCGGGGATATCAGTCCCTCATCCTGGGATAACATCTTCATCGAGGCAAGGCACGCCCACGCCGGGGTCGCGGATAACGCTGCCTGCGCGTGCGGCGCAGAGGCCCGGCGCGGGCGCGAAACGGCGCGCAGAGGGAGCCGTCCGCGTGACGGGACCCGCGTTTTTCCATGCGCCGTTTCGTCTGCAAGAATCAGAAAGACAGCCTTATACGTCATCATTTAGGTTTGTCTCTCAAGGGGGTGACTGCACTCAAATGGCGATGAAGAAGGCCACGAAGAAGACCGCCAAGAAGACGAAGAAGGCGGCGAAGAAGTCTGGCAAGAAGACGACGAAGAAGAAGTAGGTCCCTCCCGGACCGCTTCCCTCTTCCCTCTTCTTCCGACCCTTTTCCCTTGTTTTTGCGCCCATTTCCCTCCTGTTGCCTGCGCCTTCGGGTTTAAGTGGCAGACCGCCTCGGGCGCCCCGTGAGCGTGGACCTGTCGGAGCTGCGGTGGGGAACGGAGCTCGTCAAGCGCGGCTTCGCCAAGATGCAGAAGGGCGGCGTCGTCATGGACGTCACCACCCCCGAGCAGGCCGTCATCGCCGAGCAGGCGGGCGCCGTGGCCGTGATGGCGCTCGAGCGCGTCCCCGCCGACATCCGGGCCCAGGGCGGCGTGTCGCGCATGAGCGACCCCACCGTCATCGCCAAGATCATCGACGCCGTCTCCATCCCCGTCATGGCCAAGTGCCGCATCGGCCACTCCGCCGAGGCGCGCATCCTGGAGTCGCTGGGCGTCGACATGATCGACGAGTCCGAGGTCCTGACCCCGGCCGACCCGTTCTTCCACGTGCCGAAGAAGGACTTCACCGTGCCCTTCGTCTGCGGCACCACCAAGCTGGGCGAGGCGGTCCGCCGCGTCGCCGAGGGCGCCGCCATGATCCGCACCAAGGGGGAGGCAGGCACCGGCGACATCTCCGAGGCGGTCCGCCACCGCCGCATGGTGACGCGCGGCATCCAGATGGTCAGGCAGATGGACGACGGCAACCTGGACAGTCTGGTGGACGCCTACCTCGGGCGCTACGACCAGCTCAACCAGGCGGTGCTGGAGGACATGGAGGCCGAGGAGGCCGACCTCAACGGCGCCTACGACGGCATGGACTACGAGGAGATGGGCGCCCGGCTGCGCGAGGTCCTCGACGACATCCGCCGCCTGGGCCGCCTGCCCGTGGTGGACTTCACTGCCGGGGGCATCGCGACCCCGGCGGACGCGGCGCTGATGATGCAGATGGGCTCGGACGGCGTCTTCGTCGGCTCGGGCATCTTCAAGTCGGGCAACCCGGCGCAGCGCGCCAAGGCCATCGTCGAGGCGACGACGCACTTCGACGACCCCGTCCTGGTGGGCCAGGTCAGCAAGGACCTGGGCGAGCCGATGGTGGGCCGCAGCGTGGGCGAGCTGACCACGCGCCTGGCCGAGCGCGGCTGGTGACGGAAGGGCCAGCGAAGGAAAAGGGGAGAAAGGGTCCGGCGAGCCTGCTACGGCACGCAGGCGTAGCTGCCGCCGTAGACGACCCACACGCAGCCGACCGGCGTGCGGCACGCGACGTAGCCGGCGTCGGGGCTGACGTAGTAGCTGCACGGCAGCGGCGCCGCTTCGGCCGCCGGGGCGACCGCCATCAGGGTCAGGAGGACAAGTCCTCCAACAATCAGGGCCTTCATCATGGAGTTCACCAATGGGCATCGAAGCCCGTCCCGCAACGGCGCCGCGGCCCCATGAGCCTTCCGTGTTTCACGGAAAGCAAGGGGCAGGGACCCGGAAAAGAAAGCCTCCAAGGGGAGAGGAATGGAGAAAGAGGGGGAGGAGGCGAGCGGCTCGCTCAGGTGCAGTGCTTGTCGAGGTCGTTCAGGTTGACCTGGATGCAGCCGCGGCCGTTGCCGACCGTGAAGTGGCAGTACGCGAAGCCATCGTCCTGCACGTCGGTGTCGGGGCAGGTGAGGGTCACGGGGTCGGCCTGGGCGGGCGCGACGGCGAGCAGGGTCAGGAGGAGCAGGCCTCCGATCAGCAGGGTCTTCAGCATGGTTTCACGTTGCCGGACGGGCCGGCGAGATGGGAAGACTAGGGAGGCGATATGGGACTGTGGGAGCAAACTCCGGCTCGTTCGGAAACAGGCCGGCGAATGCACCAATCCCCTTATGTGAATCGGAGGGTTGGTCGCATTTGGTGGTCCCCCCTTGGCCCCGACCAGCCTGACCGGACGCAACGTTTCCTTCCGCACCGCCGGGCGGGCGGCCGTGGCCTCCTCCATCTTGCTCCTCACGCTCCTCGCGCAGCCCGCCAGCGCCCTCGGCGACGGAGACTTCGAGATCATGCTCGACGGCTTCGACGGCGGCGCGGGCGTCACCGTCGCCCAGGACAGCAGCGGCGTCGCCATCGGCTTGTGCTGGTGGTTCTCCTCCACCGAGGAGACGCCGCCAGCCGGGGTCGCCCCGTACGGGGGCTTCGGTGGGGTGGCCTACTTCCCCTTCGTGAACACCGCGCCCTTCATCGACTACGTCACCCGCCAGCCGGCCGCCCAGGCCAGCAACCAGACGGGCGCGCCGAGCCCGCCGGGCGTGGACGCCGGCAATCCCCTCCCCTTCGTCAACACGGAGGCCCTCATCGAGTTCCTGATTGGACATCCCCTCCCCCAGTCCGGCAACCAGACCGGCGAGCCGGACAACGGTCCCTCCGCGCCGGACGGCGACCCGGGCGCCGACCCCCAGCTGCCTGACGTGGACTGGCTGCTCCAAGCGCCGCTCCCCACCGTGGAGTTCAGCCCCGACGCCCACACCAACGCGGGCACGCAGCACGCCGGCGCCTCCAGCTCCTGCCATGACTCCATCATCTAGGCTGCTCGCGGCGTGCCTGGTGGCCGCCGTGCTCGCCGGCTGCGCGGCGCCTCCCGCCCCTGCCGGGCCGCCCGCGGCGCCCACGCCGGCGCCGGCGCGCCTGGAGCTCAGCGACTGCTCCGGCTGGGACCTCTCCAGCCCCGTGCCGTTCCTGGGCCCCACCGCCCCCGGGGAGGCGCCGCCGGGATGGGAGCCCGACGCCCTGGCGCCGTCCGGGGTCCGGGTGGGCGCCTACGGCTGCCACCGCCTCGCGGTCGGGCCCCTGGAGCGCCCCGTCCGCCTCCTCTTCGACGCGCACGACCACGCGACCATCCCGGCCACCTGCAAGGCGCCGGCCAACGACCCCGCCGAAGCGTTCGTGCTGCACGGGCTGTGGAGCGACGACGCGGAGGCGGCGCGCTACCTCAACGCGACCTTCGGGCTCCCCGCGCGCCCCACGCCCATCGCCGAGCAGGCGCAGGGCCTCGGCGCCGCGGGGCGGCTGCACACCTGGTCCTGGGGCGACCCGCAGGCGCGCTCCACCCTCTCGGTCGCGGACGTGGGCGACCCATGGTCGTTCAGCCGCCACGTCCGCCTCTTCTGGCCGCACGGCGACGGCGTCGGGATGCTTGACCTCGCCTACACCTACCTCGACCCGTCGCGCCTGTGGCGCCCCGCGCAGGGGACGCTCCAGCCCCCGATGCTGCTGGCGGGCGCGTTCGCCGGCCCCGTCGCCTGGCAGCCGTCGTTCGCCGTGGCGGGGAGCTTCACGCTCTACCAGGACCGCGCCTGCCTCAAGCCGGAGGCGGGACCGTGAGCCGCGCAGCCGTCCATCCGCTCCTCGCCCTGCTCTGCCTGGCCAGCCTCGCGCTGCCCGGCGCGGCCGCCCCGGCGCTGGAGGTCGACTTCCACCTCCCCGCGCAGGCCGACGGTGGCCTTGCCGCGGCGGGCCCCGAGTGGGCCATCCTCCTGCTCCGCGGCGCCGGCGCGAGCGTCCACCTCGACCTCGCGGCGGGCGGCAGCGCCACCAACCACACCCGCCTCTGGGTCCGCCCCGGCCCGCCCGGCCCAGGGTCGCCCTACTCCCTCAGCGGCGCCGACCTTCCCGCGCAGGCGCTGCCGGACGGGCTGCGCGGCGAGCTCGCGTTCCCTGCCGGCGCCTGGGCGTCGCTCTACGTCGCGGCCGACCGCCTGGAGCTGGAGGCGCTGGAGGGCCACGCCACGCTGGGGCGCGCGCAGGCCGGCGACAACGCCGACGCCTACCTCCCCGCGCAGGGCGCCGCCGGCACCTACCGCACCGCCAGCCACGCCATCGAGCGCGCGGGAGCGTGGACGGCGTGGCAAGCAGAGCACGGTGCCCCCATCCCCGTCCGCCTGCGGGCCAGCGGCGTCCACGTCGTCGAGTGGCACAACGGCACGGTCGCGTGCTCCGGCTCGGCTCCCTGCCCCGCCCCGGCCGGGACGCACGAGACCCCGCTTGCGCCCGGCGTGGGCGGCGGCGCCCTCGTCGCCTTCTCCTACCTCGAGGTGCAGGCGCCCGGCGGGACCCTGGAGGGCTCCGGCGACGCGGTCCTGCTGGCGGCGGGCGGGCCGCGCTTCGACCTGGACGTGGCGGGGTCGCTGCGGCTGCCGGACGCGGCCCTGCGCGGCGCCTGCCCGGCCGGCCCGTGCCCCGACCCCGCGGGCCGCACCCTGCTGGCGCGCGGCAACCTCACGCTCGCGGGGCTCGCGGCCCACCCCTCCGACCCGGATCGCCTCCGGGCCGGGCTGGGCGGGGTCGCCTCCGCCAGCCTCGACGAGGCGCCTGCGCCCGTGCTCTCCCCCGCCGCCGCGGTGGCCGTGGGCGCCGCGCTGATTGCGCTGCCCCTGCTGGTGAAGGTGCTGCTCGGCCTGTTCGCCCGCAGCGCCCGCCCGCCGGCGCTCCAGCACCCCAAGCGGCAGGCGCTCTACGACCTGGTGCGCGCCGAGCCCGGCCTCTCCTTCCGCGCCATCCAGCGCCGCCTCGGCTGGCCGCACGGCACGCTCTCCAACCACATGGCGCGCCTGCTCGACGTCGGGCTGGTGACGGCGCGGCCCTACCGCAATACGGTGCGCTTCTTCGAGAACCACGGCCGCTACGACGCGACGTGGGGCGAGGCGGTGCTGCTGCGCGACCCGCACCTGCGCGGCCTGCACGCCTGGCTGCTGGAGCACCCGCGCGCCTCGCAGGGCGACGTCCTGGAGCGCTGGGCGGCGGAGGGCTGGAAGCGCTCGACGGCCCAGGACCGGCTGCGCGCGCTCGCCGACGGCGGGCTGGTGGAGGCGGTGCGCGACGGGCGCCGCATCCTCTACAGCGCCCGGCCCGCCCGGCTCGACCCCGCCCGCCCCGACGGCGCACCCGCCACCGGCTAGGCGGGATGGCTACTCCCCGATGAGGGCCCCTTCGAGCACCTTCGGCTTGCGGCGCGCCACCAGCCAGACGCCGGCGAACACCAGCGCCGCCGAGGGGAGGATGCGCGGGTCGAGCCCCTGCCCCAGCACCACATAGGCCGCGACGGCGGTGAAGATGGGCTGCACGTAGGTGAAGATGGCCACCGTGGAGGCGGGGACGTGCCGCAGCGCGAGGGAGTTGAGGACGTAGGTGGTGACGCTGGGCCCGAGGATGATGAAGAGCATCCACCACATGCCCTCCGACGGCGCCGCCGCCAACTCGCCGCGCAGGCCGTGCAGCAGCCCCAGCGGCACGAACACCAGGGCGCCGACGAGGAACACCCACGTGGTCAGGCTCAGCGGGTCGTGCCGCTGGATGAGGGGGCGGGCGAGGACCAGGAACGCCGCGTAGCTCAGCGCGTTGCCGAGGACCATCAGGTCGCCTAGGGCATGCTCGGTGCTCGCCTGGTAGGAGTCGTAGACGAGGTAGACGATGCCTAGCATGGCCAGCCCGATGCCGAGGGCGCGGCGGGGCCCCATCTCCTCGCGCTTGAGCAGCACCGCGATGCCGTAGGTGAAGACCGGGATGGTGGTGATGACCAGAACCGCGTTGAGCGCCGTGGTCTTCTGCAGGCCCACCATGAAGAGGCCCATGTTCAGCACCACGCCGAGGAGGAGAGGCCCAGCACGCGCGGCCACTCGGCGCGGATGGGGATGGGGTTGCGCACCACCAGCAGGTGCAGGATGAGCAGGAAGAACGCCGCGCCGCCCACGCGCAGCGCGAGGATGGCGTAGGGGTCAAGGTAGGGGAAGACCTTCTTCGCGGCCACCGGGAAGAGGCCGAAGAGGACCTGCACGACGAGCAGGGCGGCGTAGGAGGAGTTGGCGCGCTGCTGCGGGGTGGCCTCCTTCACGGGTGCGGCGACGGAGGCGCGATAGATGAACGCGGCTGCCCGGCTCTCCGACCGGCCGGCAAGGGATTCCAAGGGTCGGAATTCCTGTTTTGCCACGGAATCCCACTGAATCCTCGGAATCCCTGCCCGGAGCGAGCTTGGTGCAAAGGCGGAGGGCTGCCGCTCACAGCGTCGCCTGGTAGTCCACGACCAGGTGGCGCAGCAGGTCCTGCGGGTCCAGGAACTCGGTCCGCCCGCCCGCCGCCTTGGCGATGCGGTTGGCGGCGTCGACGAACCGCTCGTCGCGCGATTCCAGTTGGTACAGCACGAGCCGGACCGGGCCGGAGCGGCGCAGCCGGCGGGCCTCCTCCAGTGCGGGGGGGAGGCAGGCGCCCGGGTTGTCGGCCTTGTCGCCGCCGTCGGGGAGGGGGCGCGCCTCGGGGAGCCCGTCGGTGATGAGGTAGACAATGCGGCGGTCCGCCATGCTGGCGTCGAGCAGGCGGCGGGCCTCGCGCAGGGCGGCGGCGAAGTTGGTGAAGCCGCCGGGCTGGGCGTTCCAGCAGCCGGCGAGGTCGACGCGGTGGACGCTGGTCTCCATCTGGAGCAGGTCGATGCGGGCGTCGTCGCGGCGGAGGCGGACGGCGCGGTGCAGGACGAGGGCGACGCGTTTGGCGGCCTCCAGCCTCCCCGCCTCCTCCATCGAGCCGCTGGTGTCGATGATGACGACGACGTGGGCGCTCGTGGAGCGCACCTCGCGGTGGACGAGCGCGTCCTCGTCGAAGAGGTGGCGGACCTGGGGGTGGCGGGTGCGGGCCTGCACCAGGGAGCTGGCGAGGTCGATGGCGCCGAGCTCGTGGTGCGACAGCAGTGGGCCGCGCTCGTACTCGCCGTCGCCGCCCGCGTAGGAGCCGGGGGTCGCGGCGCCGCCGCCGGGGAGGTCGCCAAGCTCGTCCGCCGCGATGAGGGCCGAGAACCTCTCCAGCAGGAGGTGGGTCGGCCTCCCCTTCGTGTCGACGAGGCCGGCCTGCGAGAAGTCCTGTAGCACCTCCTTCGCGAGCGCCTGGTAGGGGCCCTGCGAGAGCCCGGCCTCCAGCTCGGCAAGCTCGCGGGCCTGCGCGTCCTCCAGCGCCGACTCCTCCTGGTCGCGCGCCCGCCGGGTCCGCTCCGCGTCCTGCCGCAGGGCCTCCAGCTCGCGCTCGGCGAGGTCGTGGTCGGCCCGCACCGCAAGCTCGCGCTCCGCCCCCGCGGCGGCCTGCTCCTCCTCCATCATGCGGGTGACGCGCTCCGCGTAGTCCTCGCGGCCGAGCAGGCGGTCCCACGCCGAGCGCATCCGCTCGCCAAGCGTCGCCTCGGGCTTGAGCCGCAGCCGGGCCATCAGCTCGGGGTGGTCGCGGGCGAGGCGCACCAGGTCGACGCGGTGTCCGCCCGCCTGCACCGTGCGCGGCGGCGGCTTGCGGCCCGTGAGGGCGCGCACCGTGCGGACCCACGCGGATACCAGCCAGACCCACGCCGCGAGCAGCCAGCCGCGCACCCGGTTCCAGAAGCCGGGTCGAGGCGGGGCGGTGGCTTGGTCGAGGGCGGCGGAGAGGCCGACGAGCCGCGCGGCGGGGACGAGGGGGGCGGACGCGAGCCGGCGGCGCAGCTCGGCCTCCCGCTCGGACTGTTGGCGCAGGCGCTCCTCCCACGGGGTCAGCCTTTCCCTGCGCTCGGCGCCGAAGCGCTCCCGCAGCCTGCTGCGCCGCTCCCGCGCCGCGCGCTCCAGGCGCTCCATCTCCGCCTGCACGCGGCGGCGCAGCCAGGGGTCGCGCGCCTCCTCCCGCCTGAGCCACGCCTCCAGGCCGGCGCGCCCCTCCTGCGCGAGGATGCGGACGAGCTCGTCGCGCTGCCGGGGGCTCAGGCTCCAGCCCTCGTCGGCCGCCCGGCAGTCGGGCAGGACCATCGGCAGGGCGCGCGCGGCCATGCTCTACGCCTGGAACGCGCCCAGCTCGTCGAGGGCATGGACCACGGCGGGGAGGCGCTCCGGCACCTCGGCGTGGTCGACGCCCTCCTCCGCCTGCACGAACTGGGCGAAGCGCCGCACCTTCGGGTCGCCGCCCTGCCGCACCGTGGCCGCGAGCTGCGTGGCGTCGCCGGCCATCGCCTGCCGCACCGCCTCCAGGACGCGCAGCCCCTCCGCCTTGTCTTCCTTCAGCTCGCCCACGAAGAAGCGGCACCAGTAGGCGTTGGCGCCCTTCTTGGCCGCGTCCGCCCAGGCCTGGTCCACGAAGTCGGTGACGACGCGCTGGTTGCGCTCGAACTCCTCGGGGCTGCGGCCGCGCACCCTGCCGCGCATGGCGTCGCGCGCCCCGCGCCGGAAGTCCTGCGGGTCGATGGTGCGGTCGCCCTCCAGCAGCGCGTATCCCCCTGCCCGCCGGAGCATCTCCACGAGCGTGCGGTTGCTGGCCACCTCGGCGAGGTCGTCCGTGCCGGGGCCCTTGGCGCGCCACCGCATCATCAGCTCCACGGCCGCCTCGCGGTAGGGGCCGGGGATGGGCATGGCCTGCTCGCCGGAGAGGCCGAGCTCGACGATGCGGCGGTTGGAGCGGTGGGTGCGCGGCAGGGCCACGACGACGTGCGCCAAGCGGTCGGAGAGCGGCTCCGTCACCAGCGCGAGGTCGCGCACGTTGGTCGTCGTGATGGCCACCAGGTCGGCGGGGAAGGTCTCGCGGCTCTTGGCCGGCGTCACGATGCCCTCCTGGAGAGCCTGGAGCAGGACGTTCTGCGTGCCGCGCGGCAGCTTGCCCACCTCGTCCACGAACAGGAGGCCGCGGTGCGCCTGCAGCGCCTTGCCGGGCTCCAGCACGAGCGGGCTCGTCGGGTCGCCAATCTGCTCCAGCCGCGCCAGGTTGATGCTGCCGGTCAGGTTGTCGGGGAACACCTCGGCGGAGCCCTGCACGCGGGCGAAGCCGTGCCCCTCGCGCAGCCGGACGCGCTTGACCGGGATGTTCTCGGCCTTGAGGTTCGCCGGGTCGAAGCCGCCGAGGCCCTTCATGCCGCCGACGCTGCCGTGGTTCGCCTTGCAGAACGGGCACGCCGGCACCACCTTGGCGAACGCTGGGTCGGTGAGGCTGAACGGGTCGTCCTGGACGGGGCAGTCCGCGACCGCGAACACCTCGCCCGGCATCAGGTCCCACAGCGCCTTCGCCAGCAGGGTCTTGCCCGTCCCCGAGGGTCCAAGGATCAGCGCGTGGCCGCCCGCCAGCAGGCCCGACACCAGGATCTCCAGGGTCTCCGGCTCCAGCACGACGCCGGGCAGCAGGGCCTCCAGCGCGTCCGGGCGTGAGAGCCCCTTGGCGCGCAGCGACTGGAGGCGGTCGAGCACGGCGCGCCGCAGCCGGGCGGAGGCGCGTTCCGGGCGCAGCCCAAGCTGCTGGAGCTCCTTGGCGTTGGTCTCGGCCATCGCACGGCGCAGGCGGGCGCCTTTCAAGAGCCTTGATGCGCGAAGCCCCAGACGGAGGGCAGATGACCCCCGCCGGTGTGCCGGCCGCGTGGCGGACCAATCCTCCGCAGGTGGCGGGATGGGCGTGGCGGCCTACACCTGCCCCATGCACCCCGAGGTCCGGCAGGAGACGCCCGGACGCTGCCCCACGTGCAGCATGGCGCTGCGGCGGGCGGGCCTCCCCCCCCTGCGCGTCGCCCAGCCCCAGCGCGACCCGGTGTGCGGGATGGAGGTCGCGGCGGACTCGCCGTTCCGGCTGGAGCGCGACGGCAAGACCTACCTCTTCTGCTGCGCCGCGTGCCGCGACCGCTTCAGCGGCAAGGCGCCCCCGCCGCCCGCCGCGGGGCCCGGCGCCGTCTACACCTGCCCGATGGACCCGGAGGTCCGGCTGGCCAAGCCGGGCGCGTGCCCCAAGTGCGGCATGGCCCTGGAGCCCCTGGTGCCGCCGACGCTGCGGCAGGAGTGGACCTGCCCGATGCACCCCGAGGTCGTGCAGGACCATCCTGGCGCCTGCCCGAAGTGCGGGATGGCGCTGGAGCCGCGGGCCGTGGCCGCAGAGGAGGAAAACCCGGAACTGCGCGACATGGCGCGGCGGTTCTGGGTGAGCGTCGCGTTCACGCTGCCGCTGCTGGTCGCCGGCATGGCCGAGGTGCTGCCCAACGACCCCTTCATGGCGGTGCGCGGGACGGCCACGTTCTCCTGGGGCGAACTGGCCCTCGCGACCCCGGTCGTGCTGTGGGGCGGCTGGCCGTTCCTGGTCCGTTTCTACACATCCCTGCGGACCCGGCACCTCAACATGTTCACCCTCATCGGCCTCGGCGTCGCGGTGGCCTACCTCTACAGCGTCGTGGCCACCGCCGCGCCCGGCCTCTTCCCCGCCTCGTTCCGCACGCCGGAGGGCGCGGTGATGGTCTACTACGAGGCCGCCGCCGCCATCACGACGCTGGTGCTGCTGGGCCAAGTGCTGGAGTTGCGGGCGCGCGGCCAGACCTCCAGCGCCATCCGGCAACTGCTCGGCCTTGCCCCGACGACGGCGCGCCGCGTCAACCCTGACGGCTCCGAGGAGGACGTCGCGCTGCAGGAGGTCCATCCCGGCGACCGGCTGCGCGTCCGCCCCGGCGAGAAGGTCCCCGTCGACGGCGCCGTGGTGGAGGGGCACAGCAGCGTGGACGAGTCGATGCTGACCGGCGAGCCCATCCCCGTCGAGAAGGAGGCAGGCGGCAAGGTCATCGGCGCGACCATCAACGGCACGGGCTCCTTCGTGATGCGCGCAGAAAACGTCGGCGCCGACTCGCTGCTGGCGCGCATCGTGGGCCTGGTGGCGCAGGCGCAGCGCAGCCGCGCCCCCATCCAGCGGCTCGCCAACCGGGTGAGCGCGTGGTTCGTCCCCGCCGTCGTGGCCGTGGCCGTCCTGACCTTCGCCGCGTGGGCCCTGGTCGGGCCGCCGCCCCGGCTGGCGCACGCGCTCGTCAACGCGGTGGCCGTCCTCATCATCGCCTGCCCGTGCGCGCTCGGCCTCGCAACGCCGCTCTCCGTCATGGTGGCCACCGGCAAGGGCGCGACCGTGGGCGTCCTCTTCCGCGACGCCGAGGCCATCGAGACGCTGCGGAAGGTGGACACGCTCGTCACCGACAAGACCGGGACGCTGACCCTCGGCAAGCCGCGCCTCACCACCCTCAAGGCGCAGCCCGGCTGGAGCGAGGAGGATGTCCTGCGCATCGCGGCGAGCCTGGAGCGCGGCTCCGAGCACCCGCTGGCCGCCGCCATCCTCGACGGCGCCAAGGAGCGCGGCGTGAAGCTGGACAAGGTGGAGGGCTTTGCCTCCGTCACCGGGAAAGGCGTGACGGGCAAGGTCGCAGGCCGCCGCGCCGCGCTCGGCAACCGCGCGCTGATGGAGGGCGAGGGCACAACGCCGGGGACGGCTGCGGCACAGGCGGACGCCCTGCGCGCCGAGGGCCAGACCGTCCTGCATCTCGCCGTCGACGGCGCCCTCGCCGGCCTCGTCGGCGTCGCGGACCCCATCAAAGAGAGCGCGGCGCCCGCCATCGAGGCGCTGCACCGCGAGGGCATCCGCATCGTGATGCTGACGGGGGACAACAAGACGACCGCGCAGGCCGTGGCGCGCCAGCTCGGCATCGACGAGGTCGTGGCGGAGATGCTGCCCGACCAGAAGGCCGAGGTCGTCAAGCGGCTCCAGAGGGAGGGCCGGTTCGTCGCGATGGCGGGCGACGGCATCAACGACGCGCCCGCCCTGGCGCAGGCCCACGTCGGCATCGCGATGGGCACCGGCACCGACGTCGCGATGGCGTCCGCGCACGTCACGCTCGTCAAGGGCGACCTGCGCGGCATCGTGCGCGCCCGCCGCATCAGCCGCGCCACCCTGCGCAACATCCAGCAGAACCTCGCCTTCGCCCTCGGCTACAACACGCTCGGCGTCCCCATCGCGGCGGGCCTCCTCTACCCGGCCTTCGGGCTGCTGCTGAGCCCCGTCATCGCCGCCGCCGCAATGAGCCTGAGCAGCGTCAGCGTCGTCGGCAACGCCCTGCGGCTGCGCCGTGTGCGCGCCTGAGCTGGCCAAACCATGGATTGCGCGGAAGAGGCTGTTCCTTCGTTGCTTCGGCTAGTCAGCAAGGCGAGCACCACCGTCCTCTGCGTGCAATCCGTGGTTCATCGGCGGAGCGGAAGCCGACCGAGCCGCCTAAACGGCCGCTCCCGCTGGCGAGCGCGTGCCCCAGCCCGCCGTCCAGGTGGCCTTCGACGTCCGCAAGCCCGCGACCCACCTCGTCCACGTCGTGCAGCGCTTCCCCGCCGCCCCCGAGGCGACGCGGCACTTCCGCATGCCCGCGTGGATTCCCGGCAGCTACAAGATCCGCGACTTCGGCCGCCACGTCCAGGACCTGACCGCCCGCGTCGGCGGCAGGCCCGCGCAGGTGGAGCAGCTCGGCAAGGACGAGTGGGCCGTGGCGGGCACCGCCGGCCGCGCCGTGGAGCTGCGCTTCTCCGTCTACGCCCGCGAGCTGACGGTCGACACCAGCCACGTCACCGCCGACCACGCCCACCTGTTCCCCGGCACGCTCGTCCTCTACGACGCCCGCAGCCGCGGCCTGCCGCACAAGGTCGCGCTGCGGCTGCCGGCGGGGTGGCGCGCCTGGAGCGGGCTGGAGACGGCGGCGCACACGGGCCACCTGGAGGTCGCCGACGAGTATGACCACCTCGTCGACTGCCCCATCGAGTGCGGCCCGCCGGCCTCCTACCGCGTCAGCACGTTCCAGGTCCGGGGCGTGAAGCACCGCCACGTCGTCTGGCAGCCGCCGCGTGGCGTCGACTGGGAGCGCATCGGCCGCGACATGGCCGCCGTCTGCGCCGAGGCAGTGAAGGTCTGGGGCGAGGTGCCGTACAAGCACTACACCTTCCTCACCCACGTCGCGCAGGAGTACGGCGGCGGCCTGGAGCACCGCAACAGCACCGTCCTCGGCGCCGACCCTGCGCACTTTGCGAGCGACGACAAGATCCAGACGCGGTTCCTGCCGCTGGTCGCGCACGAGTTCTTCCACGCCTGGAACGTCAAGCGCGTCCTTCCCGCCGCGTTCCAGCCCTACGACCTCCAGCGCGAGTCCTACACGGGGCTGCTGTGGCTGTTCGAGGGCTTCACCTCCTACTACGAGTTGCCCCTGCTCCACCGCGCCAAGGTCGTGGACCCGGAGGGCTTCGGCAAGATGGTCGGCGAGGACCTAGAGATGTACGAGAAGGCCCTCGGCCGCCACCGCACCAGCGTCGCGCAGGCCAGCCGCCTGGCGTGGACGCTGCTCTACCAGCCGCACGAGCACAACGTCAACCGCAACGTCAGCTACTACGCCAAGGGGATGTGGATTGGCCTCTGCCTCGACGCCGAGCTGCGCCGCCGGGGCGTGCCGGAGGGACTCGACGCGGTGATGCGGCACCTGTGGCGCAAGCACGGCCGCACCGGCGTGGGCGTCACCGAGGATGCTTTCCCCGACGTCGTGGAGCAGGCAACGGGCCTCGACCTGCGCGCCAAGCTCGACCACTGGATCCACGGCACGCAGGAGCTCCCCATCGACCCGTCGCTCAAGGCCCTCGGCTGGAACGTGCGCCGCGAGCGCAAGGACCCCAAGGCGAAGCTGGGCCTCGGCGTCGAGTTCAAGCCGGCCAGCGCCACGACCGCTGCGGTCATTGCCCGCATCTGGGAGGACATGCCGAGCTACACCGTCCTGCAGCCCGACGACGAGCTGGTCGCCGCCGAGGGCTACAAGTGGCGGCCCGAGCAGTTCCGTGACCAGGCCAACGCCCGCAGGCCCGGCGACGCGGTGGAGGTCGCCGTCTTCCGCGAGGGCCGCCTGCGCACCTTCCAGGTCCCCCTGGCGGAGATGCCGAAGGACAAGGTCGTCGTGTCGCTCCGCAAGGGCGACGCCGCCGCGACCAAGCGCCGCAAGGCGTGGATCGGCGAGGGCAAGCCTCCCACGAAGAAGCCGAAGGGGAAGCCGCCGCCCCGCCGCGCCGGGGCCGAGGCGGCACGCCTGCCGCCGCGGGGCCGCCACACGCGCTACTGACTCACTCCGCGGGGAGCGCCGGGGGCACGTCCCCTTCCCGCAGGGGAATCTCGGCCAGCCGCGTGAACACGTCGTCCAGGACGTCGACCGCCTGCGCCAGCTCCCGCAGGCTTGCGCGCTCCTCCGGCGTGTGGTCGAGGGGGGAGTCGCCGGGCCCGTACGCGACCATCGGCACGCCGGGGAACCAGCCGGCCAGGAGGTTGAAGTCGGCGGTGCCGGTCTTGTGCTTGAGCTGCGGCGAGAAGCCCACCGAGCGCAGGCTGGCGAGGAACGAGGCGACGAGCGGCGTCTTGCGGTCGGCGACGTGGGCGGGGACTGACTCCGTCGCCGCGAAGCTGGCGCCGTGGCGGCCAACGATGGACTGGATGCGGGCGGTGGTGGCCTCGGGCGTCGTGCCGGGCGGGAGGCGCACCTGCGCGTCGGCCTCCACCTCGTCCTGCAGGCCGTCGCCGCGGGACGCGATGCGGTCGAGGCGGCCCTGCACCTCCGTGAAGCCGTCCGCGAAGGCCAGTTCGCGCCGCACCTCCGCCCACGCCTCCAGGAACGTGTCGATGGCACCGGGGCCGGGGTGGCCGGCGTGGCGGGCGGTCTGCCGCAGCGCCAGGCGGCCGCGCAGGATGCCTTTGTAGCCGAGCGCGAGGCCGTCGGCGCCGCTTGGCTCGCCGACGACGATCCAGTCGGGGCGCTCGCTGCGGTCGAGGGCCTTGGCGCCACGCGAGTCCCCCTCCTCGCCCACCGCGCCGACGATGCGGATGCGGAGGCTGGCGTCGAGGTGGCGCCGCGCCGCGCAGTAGGCGGCCACGAGAGGGCCCTTGGCGTCGACGCTGCCGCGCCCCCACAGCCGGTCACCGTCGCGCAGCACCACGATGTCGCCGGGGACCGTGTCGACGTGGCCGACGAACAGCAGCAGCCGCTTGCCGTGGCCCGCCTCGGCGATGAAGTTGCCCACCGGGTCGGTGGTGACGCGGAAGCCGTCGGCGCGCGCCTGGTCCTTGAGGAACGCGACCACCTTCCCCTCCTGCCCGGTCGGGCTCGGGATGCGCAGCAGCGCCTCCAGCAGCTCGTCGGGGGGAAGGCCGCTCATGCGGTCTCCTGGAGGGCTGCGGCCAGCGCGTCCAGGCCCTCGCTGAGTTGCGCCTCGGGGATGGTGAGCGGCGGCAGCAGGCGGAGGCCCGTCGTGCCGCCGGCGAGCGCGAGGACGCCGGAGCCCGCCATGCGCTGGAGGGCCGGCTGCGGCCGGGTGCGAAGGTCGACGCCTAGCATGAGTCCCACGCCCTGCACCTCGCGGATGGAGGGCGACTCGAAGCGGCGCAGGCGGTCAAGAGCCTGCCGGCCCAGCCGCGCCGCGCGCTCGGCCAAGCGCTCCTCCTCCAGCAGGCGCAGGACCTCCGTGCCGGCGGCGCACGCCAACGGGTTGCCGCCGTAGGTGGAGCCGTGCCCGCCGGCGGGGAGCTTCGCCGCAAGCTCGGCCGTCGCGGAGCAGGTGCCGATGGGGACGCCGCCCGCGAGGCCCTTCGCCAGCACCACCGCGTCCGGGACGACCCCGGCGGCGTCGGCGGCGAGGAAGTGCCCGGTACGGCCGAGGCCCGACTGGACCTCGTCGTGGATGAGCACCGCGCCGCCGTCGGTGGCAAGGTCGCGGGCGGCGCGCAGGAACTCCGGCGGCGCGGGACGGACGCCGCCCTCCCCCTGCACCGGCTCGACCAGGATGGCGGCGGCCTGCGGCGTCACCGCCTGCTTCAGCGCCTCGACGTCGCCAAGCGGCACGAAGTCGGCGTGCGGCAGGAACCCCGCCATCGGGGCGCGGAACTCGGGCCGGTGGGTGCCGGCGAGCGCGCCGAGGGTGCGGCCGTGGAATGCCCGCTGCATCGCGACGATGCGGGTGCGGCCCGTCGCGGCGGAGGCGAGCTTGAGAGCGCACTCGACCCCCTCGGTCCCGGAGTTGGCGATGAAGGTGCGCTCCAGCGCGGGGGGAAGGTTGGCGTGCAGCCGGTCGAGGAACCCGGCGCGCACCCCGCTCTGCACCGACTGGGCGACGTGGATGAGGCGGCTTGCCTGCACCTGCACTGCAGCGACGACGGCGGGGTGGTTGTGGCCGACGAGCGCGACGCCGTGGCTGGCGCCCCCGAGGTCGAGCCACCGGCTGCCCGCGTCGTCCCACAGCTCGGCGTTGCGGGCGCGCTCGGCGACGATGGCCTTGGCGGGGAAGGAGCGCAGGAAGCGCGCTTCTCCTCCCAAACCACGGATTGCACGGAACGTTGTGTCCGTTCGCTGGGACGCACGGGAGTCTTTCTCCGTGGACTCCGTGGTTTCGTCGGCGGGCTGGCTGTGGCTCACCCAATCACCGTGCCTTGGCCCGCGAGCGCCGCGCGCACCGGATGCTCCCCGTTGGCCGAGCCGAGGACGACGCGGCCGACGCCGCCCGCCAGCGCCTCGCGGACGCCGAGCAGCTTCTTCTTGAAGCGGCCCTGCGCGAACGACTCGAACGCGTCCAGGCCATCGCGCGGGATGCGCCCGACGAGGCTCGCGGGGTCGGCGGGGTCGCGCAGAAGGCCCGGCACGTTGCTGAGGTTGAGGTAGTCGGCCGCGCCAAGGCTTGCCGCGACGATGGCGGCGGCGCGGTCGCCGTCCACGTTCACGGCCTCGCCCGTGTCGGCCAGCGCGGGCAGCGTGACGACCGGGTGGTAGCCAGCGTCGAGCAGCAGGCGCAGCAGGGCCGTGTTGACGGTGTGGACCTTGCCGGTGAAGTCGTCCTTGAGCAGGAACTTGCGCTCGCCCTCGACGACCTTGACCGCCTCCTTGCGGACCGCGCGCAGCAGGCCGCCGTCGACGCCGGAGAGCCCCACGGCGTTGACGCCGAGGCCCTGGAGGCGCAGGACGAGGTCGTTGTTGATGCGGCCCCGGTAGACCATCTGGATGAGGCCGATGGTCTGCGGGTCGGTCACGCGGCTGGAGTGGCCGCTGGGGCTGGTGACGAAGCGCGGCGCGTGCCCCATCCTGCGGCTCACCTCGTCCAGTTCGGAGTTGCCGCCATGCACCAGCACCCACGGCACGCCTTCCTTCGCCAGCGCGGCGAGGTCGGCGAGGACGGGCTGCGGGTCGATGCCGGCGGCGCCGCCGAGCTTGACGACGAGCATCCCGCTTGGCGCAACCACGGATTCCACGGATTGCACGGACGACGTTGAATCCGTGGTCTCCGTGGAATCCGTGGTTTGGCCGGTCGGCATGGTCACACCGGGTGGAGGGGCAGCGCGCCCAGGCCGGCGGTCTCGGGCAGGCCGAGGGCGACGTTCATCGACTGGATGGCCGAGCCCGCCGCGCCCTTGACCAAGTTGTCGATTGCACAGGTGGCAACAATCCGGCCAGGGCGGCCCTGCCCCTCTGGCTGGGCGTGGAAGGAGACGTCGGCGAGGTTGCTGCCGGCGACGAGGATGGGGTCGGGGCCGCGGTGGATGCCCTGCCGCTCCTTGACGATGCGGACGAACGGCTCGCCCTCGTACTGGGCACGGTAGGCCTTCCACAGCGTCTTCTCGTCGGGCGCGGGGCCGGGGAGCAGGACGTGGCAGGTGGAGAGGATGCCGCGCACCAGCTCGACGGCGTGGACGGAGCAGTGCGGCGTGGCGCCGGTCTCCTGCGCGACCTCGGCGGCGTGGCGGTGCTCGGTCGGGGCGTAGAGGCGGTGGCTGCGGCTGCGCTCGGCGTGCATGGCGGCCGGGGTCAGCTCCGCGCCCGCCGCGCTGGAGCCGATCTTGCCGTCCGCGACGACGCGGGCGCCCTCCAGCAATCCGGCGCGGGCCAGGGGCAGCAGCGCGAGTGTCGTGGCCGTGGCGAAGCATCCGACGCCGGAGACGAGGCTCGCTCCCTTGAGCTGTTCGCGGCGCGTCTCGGGCAGGCCGTAGACGGCGCGGGGCAGGAGGTCGGGCGCCGTGTGCGGGATGCCGTACCAGGACGCGTAGGTCGCCGCGTCGCGCAGCCGGAAATCGGCGGAGAGGTCGACGACGAGCCGGCCGTCGCGCATGAGTTTGGGGACGACCGCCATGCCCTCGGTGTGCGGGGTGCAGGAGAAGATGACGTCCGCGTCCGGCAGGGCGTCGCGGGGGACGAACTTCAGGTCGGTGGCGCCGCGCAGGTTGGGGTGCGCGCGGTGGACCGGGTCGCCGGCGTGCCTCGCGCTCGTGGCGCCCACCACGTCGACGTTGGGATGACGCAGCAGGAGGCGCAGCAGCTCGCCGCCCGTGTAGCCGGAGGCGCCGTAGACGGCGGCCGTGACGCGGCGGCTCATCGCCTGGCCTCGGAGACCGCGTGTTGGAGGATGAGGCCCGGGATGTCGACGCCGGTGGGGCCGACGGAGTTGCGGAACTCCATGGTGTGGTTGATTTCGTGGACCGTGAGGCCGTCGCGGGTCTCCATCAGGTCGAGCGCGAGGACGCCGCCGCCCACCGCGTCCGCTGCCCGAAGGCACAACTCGTCCAGTTCCGGCGTCACGGGGCAAACGGTGGCTTTTCCGCCGCGTGCCGTGTTGGTGATCCAGTGTGGCGAGTTGCGCCAGATGGCGGCGACGGTGCGCTCGCCGACGACGAAGGCCCGCAGGTCGCGGTGCAGCCCGTCGGCGCCCGTCTTCTCGACGTATTCCTGGAGGTAGTAGACCTGCTGCACCGGGTTCGGCAACTGCTCGCGGTGCTCCAAGATCTGTTCCGCCTCGCGGCGGGAGTCGACGCGGGCGACCATGCGGGCCCAGGAGCCCAGCGTCGGCTTGATGACGGCGGGGTAGCCCAACTGGTCGAGCGCCGCGAGGGCCGCTTCTGGCTCGAACGCGACCTTCGTGTTGGGCGTGGGAACGCCGGCGCGGCGCAGGCGGAGGCTGGTCTCGGTCTTGTCGCCGCACGCCGCCGCCACCTCGAACGGGTTGACGGCGGGGATGCCGTGCGCGCGGCAGAAGCGCAGGATGTAGAGGCTGCGGGTGTAGCTCACCGAGCGCTCCAGGACGGCGTCGTAGGGCAGCGCGCCGGGGTCGAGGTCGAGGACAAGCGAGTCGTCCTGCACCGGCTCAAGCGTCACGCCCTGCCTCTGCGCGGCCTCGAGGAGCATCTTCTCCTCGACGCGGCCGCGACTGTAGACCATCCCGATGCGCACCATGCGGGCCCTCCGCGCCTACTCGCCCCAGTCTTCCTGCACGGTGGGCGCAAGCTGCACGAGCAGCGGCTGGAGGCTCACGATTTCCAGCTCGGCGCTACAGCCGGGGCAGTCGACCAGCTCGCCGGCGAGGGTGGGGCGGATGCGCAGGGGGGCCGCGCACTCGGGGCATTCGAGGGCTTCAGGGGCTTGGAGGGCCTGGGTCATGGAATCGCCTGCTGCGGAGGACGAAATGGCTTCGATTTCCGCGCAACCCTGGCCCAAATCCTGCGATGGATAAGGTTGATTGCAGGTTTTCGTAGGAACTGCATAGGCGAACTGCGTTTTCAGTAGCGGCCGAGCTAAACCACGACTTTCACGAATTGCACGAAACGGGATTCGTGTCATTCGTGAAATTCGTGGTTTCGTCGGTCAACGGACGCGGAACTCGTCCAGCCACCCGTCGAACCGTTTCCGGCTCGCCGCGAGCGCCTTCGCCGGGTCACTCGCCGCCGCGATGGGAGGCACCGCTCCCGCGTCGGCGGGGATGGGGTGGCTCATCTCGTGAAACGTCGGGCGCTGCGCCGAGAACAGCAGGCCGGTCGGGACCTTGCCGCGGTCGTTGGCGATGGCCATCGCGGCGTTCCAGTCCGCGGGGTCGTGGCCGGCCACCGGCGCCGCGTTCTCCTTGAACCAGTCGTAGGTGTTGACGAGGTTGTAGGTCACGCACGGGCTCTGGACGTTGATGAACGCGAAGCCCTTGTGCCGCACACCCGCCTCGATGAGCGCGACGAGCTGCTTCTGGTCCGCCGAGTAGCCCTGCGCCACGAAGGTCGCCCCTGCCGACAGCGCGAGGGCCAGCGGGTTGAGGGGCGAGGCGAGCGGGCCGAGCGGGCTGGACTTGGTATGCATCTCCGTCGGCGAGGTCGCGGAGGTCTGGCCCTTGGTGAGGCCGTACACCTGGTTGTCCATCACGACGTAGGTGAGGTCCACGTTGCGCCGCGCCGCGTGCAGGAAGTGCGACAGGCCGATGCCGAAGCCGTCGCCGTCGCCGCCTGCCGCGATGACGGTGAGGTCCGGGTTCGCGGCCTTGACGCCGGTGGCCAGCGGCAGGACGCGGCCGTGGATGCCGTGGATGCCGAAGGTGCGGAAGTAGGCCGTGATGTTGCCGCTGCATCCGATGCCGGTGGCGAGCACCGTGCGGTCGGGGTCGAGCGCGAGGTTGGCTGCCGCCTTCTGCATCGCGGTCAGCACGCCGAAGTCGCCGCAGCCGGGGCACCAGTTGGGGTCCTTGCCCTTGAAGTCCTTGAACGTGAGGGCCGCGGACGCTTGGGCCATCAGGCACCTCCGGGCGGAACCACGAATTTCACGAATTGCACGAAGGGGGCGGGTTCGTGGACTTCGTGCAATTCGTGGTTCGGCAGGACGGTCATCGCAGCGACTCCGGGTAGGGCCCCGCCGCGGCGAACTTGCCGAACAGCGCGCCCAGCACCAGCAGGAACGTCCCGGTGCCGCCGGTGAGGAAGCCGACCATCGGGGTCGCGCCCCAGCCGAGCGCGGCGCCCACGAGGATGAGCAGCAGGCCGAGCGGCATGAGCGTGAGGCAGCCCGTCCACATCCTGCGCTTCCACGCCGCGAGCGCCGGCGGGTCCGGCAGGTGCGGGCCGTCGCCCTCCAGCGCGCTCACGCCGCCACCCCCGCGAGGATGACGTCGCTCGGGATGGTGCGGCCGTCGTACTGGAGGATCGACTTGAGCCGCGCGTGCAGCGGCAGCTCCGAACGGACGAGGCGGGCCAACTGGCCGAACGCGTTGGCCTCCACCACGAAGATAGGCGCGCGCTCACCGACCGCCTGCTGGAACGCCTCGCGCGGGAACGGCCACAGCAGCCGCACGCCGACGACGCGGGCCTTCACGCCCCGGCGCAGCAGGCGGTGGCTCGCCTCGCGGCACGCCTCCACCGTCGAGCCCCACGACACCAGGACGAGGTCGGCGTCGTTGGCGGAGGCGCCCTCCACCACGAGCGGGTCCCTCGTCTCCGCCACGATGGCGCGCATCCGGTCGAGGCGGCGCTGCACCATCCGCACGCGCGCCCCCGGGTCCTCGGTCGTGAAGCCGTTGGGGGAGTGCTCGGTGGAGTTGCTGTAGTAGCGGCCGCCGCCCTCGCCCGGCAGCGCCACGCGGTGCGGCTCCGCGCCGGGGTCGCCATACGGGGTGTAGGCAGCCTTCTCGTCCCACGCGTGCGAGCCCGCGGGGGCCGCGCTCGGGCCGCGCACCGGGTGCCGGGCCGCCTCGCCGGGCAGGTCGAACGGCGGCACGGCCTGCTTGAACAGGCTCGCCTGCTGGTCGAGCGCGACGAACGCCGGGCAGCGGAACCGCTCGGCCAGCCGGAACGCCTCGCTGGTGGCGTGGAACGCGTCCGCCACATCCACGGGGGAGAGGACGACGCGCACGAACTCGCCATGGCCGCCGTGCACCATCTGCCACAGGTCCTCCTGCGCGTGCTTCGTCGGCATCCCCGTGCTCGGCCCCGGCCGCTGGCAGTCGACGATGACGCACGGCGTCTCCGCGCTGCCCGCCAGCCCGATGGCCTCCGTCATCAGCGACAGGCCCGGCCCCGACGTGGCGGTGAGCGCCTTGGCGCCCGCGAAGCCGGAGCCGACCAGGATGTTCACCGCCGCCAGCTCGTCCTCCATCTGGAGCGCGGTCCCGCCGAGGGCCTGCAGCCGGGGCGTGAGGTACTCCAGGATGTCGCTCGCGGGAGTGATGGGGTAGGCCGCCGCGATGCGGCAGCCGGCGGCCAAGGCCCCCAGCGCGGCGGCCTCGTTGCCGGACAGAAACAGCGCCGGGGCGTGCGACGGCGTCGGCGTGGCGAAGCGCGGCTCGTTGCCGAAGCGGGCGGCTGCCTCCGCATGACCCGCCTGCATCGCGGCCAGGTTCTGTTCTGCAACTTTCTCCCCCTTGCTGCCGAACTGCTCGCGGATGGACGCGCCCAGCGTGGCAAGGTCGACGCCGAGCAGCGCCGCCGAGGCACCCAGGGCGACCATGTTCTTCGCCCGCGGCAGGCCCACCTTCTGCGCCAGCGCCGTGAACGGGAAATGCTGCACCGTGTAACCCGCCTTCGGCACGAACCCCTCCGCCGCGCCCTCGTCGAGCAGCAGCAGGCCGTCGGCGTGCATCCGCGCGTCGATGCGCGGCAGCACCGTCGCGTTGAACACCAGCGCCAGGTCGATGCGCTCCGGCGGCACGAGGCGGCCGTCCGGCGTCAGGCGCACCGTGAACGTCGTGTCCCCGCCCCGGATACGGCTCGGGAAGTCGCGCTGCGTCGTCGGCCGGTACCCCAGCGCCGCCAACGCCCGGGCGAACGTCTCGCCCCCCGACTCAAGCCCCTCGCCGGCCGTCCCCGCGATGAGCCACGCGACCCCATGCCGGACCATGGCCGCGCCACAGGAAACCCGCGCATGAACGCTTGGGTCAGAGGCACGCCCGGACCGAGGCGCGGACAGGCGCAGGAACGCGTCCGGCCACCGGCGCGTTCATATCACCCACCCCTGTGCGACGACCTGCGCGGCAGCGGGAGCCGCACCATTCCAGCGGGGTGGGGTAGCCAGGAAATCCCGACGGGCTCATAACCCGTAGACCGATAGTTCAAATCTATCCCCCGCTACTCTTCAGCTTGTTCTGACCTTAGCTTCCAGTTTGGGCCCTTATGTGGGGGGAAGAAGGGTCAGTCCCATGTCGTACTACAGCCAGCATTCCCCCGAGAAAATCTGGAACGTCACCCTCAGGCGCATCCAGGAAATCCCCGACCCCGGGAATCAGGAGCTTGTGAGGTCGTTCCTGCTCGAACGGTACGCAAC
>JBHELM010000179.1:0-2706 GCA_046352715.1 Thermoplasmatota archaeon
AACTGGCCCTGCCGGTCCGGCGTCACCCGCAACCCGTCCCAGGTCGCCACGCCATACACCTGGACCGTCCCTGCATCGCAGGCGCGCTCCAGGACCTCGAACGCCGCCTCCACCCGGGCATAGAACTCCGCCTCCGGCACCCCCCACTCCAACGGATGCTCCGGGTTGTGCAGGAACACGACATCCAGGCACTCCAGCCCAAGGTTCCTCCGGCTGCGCTCCACCTGGTGCGCCACAAACGCCGGCGCCAGGCTGTGCCCCGACACCACATCCCCTTTCCGCAGCACCCCACTGTCGACGTACTCGCGCTGGAACCAGGCGTCCTGGTCCGCCTCGTCGCAGTCGCCATGCAGGAACCCCGCCTTCGTCGCCACCACGACCCCCTCCCGCATCCCGCCCCCCTCGATGTAGGCGGCGATGGCGCGCCCCAGGTCCCGCTCGCTCGCCTGGTCCCGGTAGTTCGCCGCCGTGTCCAGCACGTTGACGCCCGACGCGAGGGCGACCTTCGCCGCCTCGGGTGTAGTTGGCGCGGGCTTCCGGCGTCACCTCGCCGAGGTAGCTGCCCATGCCGAGGCTCGAGACCGTCCAGCCCAGCGCACTCCGGTAGTGGCCCTGCGCGGCCGGGTGGGCGGCGGCGTAGGCGGCGGTCCCCTCGGGCGTTGCGCGGCCGGGAATCATCGGGCTGCGCAAAGGAAGGCCCGTCAAGTAGGCGCCGCCGCGGAACCCAGCACATCCTCGCGCTTCCCACGGCTTCCTATAGGAAGCTGAAGGAACCTTGCGGAACCTGGGGGTTCCCCCATTTCCCACCGGAACGACCGGAGACGGGCGCCGAGGGCAGGATTTGGAGCCGGAGGCGCGAGCCGCAGCGAGTGGCTCCGGCTTCCTTTCCTGCCCTCGTAGCTTCGAGCGAAGCGAGAAGCGCCGAGGGCAGGATTTGAACCTGCAAATCCAGAGGACACTGGTTTTCGAGACCAGCGCAATACCGGGTTATGCGACCTCGGCTGGAGGGAGCGGAGCGACCGACAGGCGAGGTTGCTTGCGCGGCCCCGAAGGGGCAGCGCAGGCGACCTCGGCAGAGCGCCCGCGTCCAGGGGTCGCACGCCCCCTGGGCGAAGCGGCCAAATGGCGGCGCTATTTCCCCGTTTCGTGAAGGTGCACGCCTCGTTCCGGCCGCGGCGGCGCGAGCCCTGCGACGTCGAGGTCGCGGTGGGGGCGACGGCGCGGGACCTGCTGGCGGCGCTGGGGCAGTCCGTGGACGGGACGGTGGTGGTGCGGGGTGGGGTTCCCATCCCGGAGACGGAGGCGCTCGCGGAGGGCGACGACCTGATGTTGCTGTCGGCGTTCAGTGGGGGCTAGCTTGCCGGACGCCACCGAGGAGGTGAAGGAGGCGTGCGAGTCGTGCGCGGCGCCCTTGACCTGGGTGAGCGAGGCGTTCCACTGCTCCTTCAACTGCACGTTCTGCGTGGAGTGCTCGGAGGAGATGGCGTTCACCTGTCCCAACTGCGGGGGGTCGCTGAAGCGGCGGGCGCCGCGGACGCAGCCGGTAGGGCGCAGGAAGTAGGGGCCTCTCCTTTCGCAGCCAAAAACACTCTTATACCCCCCCTTCCTCGCCGCGTCAGCAGCCTCACCAGACGCCGTCGGGCAATGCCTCGTGCATCCCGGTGCGTCCGGCCCGTCCGCTGGCTCTCCCCCAAAGGGGACCCAGGTGGACTCCCTTGGGCCGGCGCAGGCGTCACGGGAGGGTGCAGCCATCCGTCTTGGGCGATAGGGGCCTCGGCCACCCGCCCAGATTTCGGCGCAACGGCAACAAAGGGGTTGCCCGAGCGCCAGCACAGAAGGTATCCAACATGGGAAAACGCTCTCACCCGCGCCAAGGCTCGATGGGGTTCTACCCCCGCAAGCGGGCCCGCTCCAACGTCCCGCACGTCAAGGCTTGGGCCTCCGACGAAGGCGGCCAGCCGAAGCTGCAGGGCTTCGCCGGCTACAAGGCCGGCATGACGCACGTCCTCGCCGTCGACTACCGCCCCGCCAGCGTCACCGCCGGCCAGGAGGTCCGCATGCCCGTGACGGTCATCGAGACCCCACCGATGGTGGTCGTCGCGGTGCGCGTCTACGAGGCCACCTCGTACGGCCTCAAGACCCTCACCGAGGTGTGGGCGGACAAGCTGGACGAGCGCCTGGGCGACCGCCTCCCGGCGCCGAAGAAGGCGCAGGATGCCGCCGGCAAGTGGAAGCTCATCGCGGAGGCCACCGTGGGCGACGTCCGCGTGCTGGCGCACACCCAGCCGGTGGAGGTCACCGGCGTGGACCACAAGATCCCCGAGCTGATGGAGATCCGCGTCGGCGGCGGCGACCTGAAGGCCCGCCTCGAGTACGCCAAGTCCATCCTGGGCAAGACCCTCTCCGTCTCGGACGCCATGCGCAACGGCCAGATGATGGACACCCTCGCGGTGACCAAGGGCTACGGCTTCGAGTCGCGCGTCGTGCGCTTCCACACCAAGCTGCTGTCGCACAAGAACAGCAAGCACCGCCGCATGATCGGCACCCAGGGCTCCTGGCACCCGAACTGGGTCCAGAGCACGGTCCCGAACGACGGCCAGCGCGGCTTCCACCAGCGCACCGAGTACAACAAGCGCATCCTCAGGATCGGCGCGGACGGCGCCGAGGTCACGCCCGCCGGCGGCTTCCCGCACTACGGCGTGGTGC
>JBHELM010000180.1:0-6118 GCA_046352715.1 Thermoplasmatota archaeon
GCTACAAGTCCGGCCGCTTCAGCTTCAACGTCAAGGGCGCCCGCTGCGAGGCGTGCGAGGGGGACGGCGTGGTCAAGATCGAGATGCACTTCCTGCCCGACGTCTACGTCCCCTGCGAGGTGTGCAAGGGCGCCCGCTACAACAAGGAGACGCTCCAGGTCAAGTTCAAGGGCAAGAACATCCGCGAGGTGCTGGACCTCTCCGTGGAGGAGGCGCTCGTGTTCTTCACGAACCACCCGCTCATCCGCAACAAGCTCCAGACCATCATGGACGTGGGGCTGGGCTACATCCGCCTCGGCCAGCCCGCGACCCAGCTCTCCGGCGGCGAGGCGCAGCGCGTCAAGCTTGCCACCGAGCTCAGCAAGCGCGGCACCGGCAAGACCCTCTACATCCTCGACGAGCCGACCACCGGCCTGCACGTCCACGACATCAAGCACCTGCTCGGCGTCCTGCAGCGGCTCGTCGACGCTGGCAACTCCGTCGTCGTCATCGAGCACAACCTCGACGTCATCAAGTGCGCCGACTGGGTCATCGACCTCGGCCCCGAGGGCGGCGACGCCGGCGGCCAGGTCATCGCCGAGGGCACCCCCGAGGAGGTCGCCCAGGTCGAGGCGAGCCACACCGGCCAGTTCCTCCGCCCGCTGCTGGCTCCCAAGGCGCGCCTGGACGAGGGCGCCCCGATGGCCGCCGCCCGGCCCAAGCGACCCAAGCGCAAGGCGTGAGCCCGGCCTCCCCAACCGCGAAGACGCGAAACTCTGGGAAGGGTCTCCCCGACGGACCGCGGAGGACGCGGAAGGCACAGAATCCCGCCTGCACTAGTTTCCTGGCGTTTCGCGGTCTTCGCGGTCAGTCGCCCGAATCACGGCCCACCCATTGTTCACAAAAGAGCAGCGCCTTGCCGGATGCGGCTTGCAGAGGTTTATGCGCCCTGCGTGGAATGGGGGCCACCTTGCGCTCCCATCCCGGCGGCCTGTACCTGGTCAGCGTCCAACTCCGCGACGAGCCCGGCGCCCTCGCCCGGGTCGCCCGCCTGCTGGCGGCGCACAACATCAACCTGCGCGGCCTCATGGTGGACGCCGCCGGCATCAACCTCCTCACCACGTCGCTCCCCGCCGCCACCGCCGCCCTCGACGACAACGCCCTGCGCTACAGCATCCAGGAGGTCCACGAGGTGCTGCTCGAGGACCACCCCGGCACCCTCGCCGACCTCTGCGAGCGCCTCGCCCACGCCGGCATCAACATCGTCACCGCCTTCGGCGTCTCGACCGGCAGCGCCGGCCGCATCTACATCAACGTCAGCGACCTGCCGCGCGCCGCCCCCATCATCGACACCGTGAGCCAAGGCCCCGCGCTCGTCCACTACCGGCTCGGCCGCATCGGGCCCGCCCCGTAGCACGCTTCCTGTCCAGTGGGGAGCCGAAGGCTCCCCGTTGTCGCGCGTGTGCACGGAGCGAGCCGTGCGCAGCGAACGGCTTAAGAAAGACCTCCGAGTCGCCGCGCCTGCGCATCCCGCAGGAAAGGCGTGTTGTCCCCTGGAGACGCGTCCGCTGCGAGCTGTTTGCGGTCCTGTAGTGTAGCGGCCAATCATGGTGCCCTCTCACGGCACCGACCCGGGTTCAAATCCCGGCGGGACCATCCCCTCTCCCTCCTGTTGGGCTAACCGACAAGGCGTTTTAGGCCGCTTTGTCGGTTAGTCGGGCCCGTGCAACGCGGTTAAGCCAGTCCTTGCCGTGCAGGCGGGCCAGCATCCGCGCGTTGTGGTCATACTCCCGGCGCGTCATGTCCACCGTCTCATGGCCGTGCCAGTCGGCTACACGGGTGTAGTCGAAGCCCCAGTCAATCAGGCGGGCGTTGACGCTCCAATGGCGCCCCAGGTAGGGGTGGAACCACGGGAAGCGGGGTTTGACCAAATCGTTGACGAACTTGTTCAAGGCGTGTTTGCTGGGGAAAGGCGTCCCGTCCGCGCGCAGGAAGAAGTCCTCCTGCTCGTCGTTGGGGTCCACCTTCTTCCGCCAAACAAGGAAGTTGGCCAAGCTGGGGTGCCGCCGTGAGCAGCACAGCCATTCGGGCTCGATCATCAGCGTCCGGCGCCTGCCTGACTTCTTGGGCTCCGTCACCACAATCAGGTGCTTGTCGGGCATGAAGTCCTTCTTCTTCAGAATCCACGCCTCGCTCGGGCAACGAACACCGAAGCCGAAATCCAGAACCAGAATCGCCTTGACCAAGGCGTTGTCGTAGCTCAGTTGCGGCGTAGGGGTATAGTTGCTATGCAGCAGGGCATGAACGTCCTCCGGGAGAGGAATCCATCTTTCATCGGTATGCGGCTCAGTGGGAGCCGTTGGCCACACCTCGCGCGGAATCCCCAGAAAATCACCCAAGACCTTGACGGATTTGTGGTCGTTGATCAGCGTGGTCGCCGGGGCCTCTTCCACCGTCTCCCTGTAGCGGACATACAGGTAGAAGGAGTTCACGAGCGCGAACCGGCCACCGTGCAGATTCACGGGCATCGCCTCATGGCGTTCCATGAAACGGAGCTGTGCCAAGCGGTGTCCGATGGTGGACGCCTTGCGCCGCTTGTAGTCCCGCAAATACACAATCAACTCGTCCTCGGTCCAGTCGCTGCTGGGCGCCTTGAGTTCGTCTAGCTTTGTCCTTAACCTGGAAGCAAAGGTGTTCCAGGCGTCTTGCATGGCTTTGATAGCGCCCGGTGGGGCGCCTTGGGGCTCACCTCCAGGGAAAATCCCCTGGCGGGGTCTTAAAGCCGGAGGGCAGGATTCAGGAGGCGAAATGGGGCTTGGCTCCGAAGCCAACCCAGGCGAGCCCAACTCTTGGGGGACGGGCTCGCGCAAGCCGAGGTCCGAGGGGACACACTGGCAATCCTTGTCAGGGTTCGGCCGCACCCCGCTTCCTCCAGGCTTCCTTTGCCGCCTCGCGGGCCAGCGGGCGAGGGATGCCCAAGCCCTGACGCACCTTGTCAGAATCGAAGCTGCGCCGCGACACGCTCAGGAACCGCTCAGGTTCGGCCAAGACCGCCTCGACGGCCACTTCCAGGGCCGATTTGGGCCGCTGCGTGGCCTCGCGCTTCTCGGCTTGGAGGGCAGCGTAATCCGCATCGCGCTCCGTCACCCCCAAGCCGTGCTGGATGGCGGTGCGGTCAAACCGCCCCCGCCGCGCCCGAAACCTCGCCGGGTCCGCCAAGATGCGCCGCACCATCTCCTCGTCGCGGCGATGCTGTTCCGCCAGCTTGGCGGCCTGGGCCTTCGCTTCGGCCTCCTCGCTGCGGTATTCGGCTTGGTAGATGCGCGAATCCTGAAGGGCTTCGCGCACGGCGGCCTTGATCTCGTCCAGGCGCCACAGCTTCCCGATGCGCCGCAGCAGGGCGGCCATGTTCGCGCAGGCGGCGCCGGCGCTCGGTGGCGCGCTGGGCCTTCAGGAACGGGGCGTCTCGGGTGGCCTCGATCTCCTTGGGCTGCTTGGCGCCCTCGGTGTCCAGGCCCTCTACGTCATAGACGGCGGGGTGTCGGGTCCAGTAGTCCACGCGCGGCGAGTTGGCGGGGATGAGTTTGGCGCCCGTGCGCCGCGCGTCGGCGCTCATGGCGCGCGCTCCGCGCATCGCCTCGATCTGGCGCAGTTCGCTCCGGGGGTGGCGGGGCAGCTTGGCCCACCGCGTCTCCCAGGCTTGGTGAGCGGCCTCGCTGCGGCCGAGGTCGATGCCTTTGGCGCGCAGGGCGGCCATCTTGGCCTTGTCCTGCCGGGTCTGCTTCATGGGGCGCCCTTTGGCGCGGCTGCGGGGGCGCCCACGGGCGCGGTTGGTCTTCATGCGGTGGCCTCCAAGGCGTGCAGTAGGGAAAGGGACTGTTGCCAAGCGGCCTCGATGCCCTGGAGGCATTGCCGCTGCTCCGCATCAGGCTCGGCCGCAGTCGCGCCGACTTCTTGCGTGGCGTCCGTCTTGGCCTTCTCGACGGCCGCCGAGGCGGGGTAGCCCAAGCGCAGGAGGGCGGCCAGCTCGGCGTAGAACTCGGTCATGCCGTCCTCCCAGCACACGCGAAGCTCGTGGGTGCGCATCTCGCGCACGGTCAGCTCCCCGAGCTTGTCCGCGATGCGCACGACGCTCGGGAAGCCGCCTACCACGTCAATCAGGCCCCGCACGCGCTCGACGGTCATCGACGGCACGAGGCGCAGGGCGGGATAGCGGAGCATCTGGTCGAGCAGGTGAACAATCTTGCCGCGCACCGAATCGTCGGTGTCGAGGCTCCTGACCTCGTGGGGGAAGAAGAACTGCGTCTCCGGCGTCCAGACGTGAACCAGGACGTGCCGAACGCAGGTGGTGGACTGAAGGCCGCGCGCTACTTGCCGCAGGCACTCGTCCGCCTTGGCCTCCGCCTCGTTGCCTTCGTAGTTGCCCAGGACGGTGCGTTCTTCGGCGGTGATCTCGGTGAGCAGGACGCGCTCGAAAGCTACGGGGTCGCGGCGCTGGCAGGGTGCGGTCATGGTTTGCCTCCGTGGGTGAGCAGGATTAGGACCCCCGTTTGGCGGCCCACGAGGCGGCGGCGCTCGGCCTCTTGCCGCGTGGCATCCAGCAGGAGTTCGGCCGTGCAGCGCAGCATCGGCGCCTCGTTCGGTGGGTTTGTTGGGGAACCCTTGTGGCTCACGGCAACCGCCTCCGCTTCGGCCTGTCGCGCACGGGCTTCAGGTGGCCTTCGTCGTATTCCCGCACGGGCTGGCCGGGCGTGGCTTCCAGGCGGTCAACGAAAGCGGCCATGTTTTTCTTGGGGGCGCCTTTGTCGTTGAAGACCTGGACTTCATCGCCGTTCTTGGCGCGCAACACGCGGTCAACGTTCTCGGGCTTGCGGCCCTTCCACTTGCCGCTCTGGAACTCCAGCCGTTCGATATGGGTCTTCTTGGCGTTCCGTTTCATCTTGCGGTTCATGGTCGTCAAATCGCGCACGATGCGGGGCCGCTTGCTGCGCAGGGTGATCTTGTTGTCCTCTGCGCCCGCCTGCTCGGGGGCGTCCTCGATGAAGCCGTAGTAAGCCTCCCCCTTGCGGAAGTTCTCGGATCCGGCCCGCAGGTCGGATTCAAGCATGGTGTGTTTCTCCTCACGCGCCTTGTCCTTCCCGTAGTCTTTGACGTGGCGGGTTTCCTCCACGGTGCGCCCAGCTTCGTCCTCGCGGGCGACATGGACCGCCTCATGGATCATCGCAAGGCGGCGCTTGCGGCCCTCGGGCGACTGAATCTTGGCCGCATAGTCGTGGTCATAGATGCGGTCGTTCACGGCGATGTAGGGCACGCGGTAGGTTCCGCTCTTGACGGCGTGCGTGTAGCCGCCCACGCCGGCCTCGCGGGTGCGGCCGACCAAGACGGCGGGCACGTCGAAGGTGCGGGGCTTCCACTTGAAGCTCGTCTCCAGCACCTTGACGTAATCCAGCAGCAGCTTCCGGTCCTCTGCCTTGCCCATCACGAGGAAGTCTCCGTCCTCGAAGGCGCGGCGTTGCTGGGCGGCGTTCTTGATGGCCAGTTTCAGCTCGCCCTCGTCGCGCTTGAGGCGGCGCCGGTCGGCGGCCTCCAATTCACCCTTGAGGCGGTCCTCGACGCCTGCCATCTCCTTACCGAGCGCATCCTGGCGCTCGATGAGTGCCTTCAGGTTCTCGTCGCGGCGCTTCTTCCACGCGCTCGGCGTCTTGCCCTTGGGGCCCTTGAGCTTGAACACCAGGAGCTTGCCCGCTAGGGGATCGAGGCGGAAGCTGGCGTTGCTGTGGCGGTGCATGAAGGGGATGGTGCTGCCGGGGGTGTCCACGTCCTGCACGTCGTAGCGGCCCGGGTGCGCGATCCACGTCGCCACGCGGGGGTCGCCGGGCATGATGGTCTTGGTGTGACTCATCATCAAGTCCAAGAGAATCGCTTGTGGGCGGCGGTGTGCGTTGATGTATTGCAGTTGCGCTAGAGACAGCTTCGCGGCTTTCGCCCCCTCCGGGCTCGGTGTGCGCTTGCGCGCCTCACGCGGGGTTTCGCCCAGGCGGCGGCTACGCTGCACCTTCCTGAACGCCCGCTCGTGGGCATACGTCACGCCTCACCACCCCCCGCGTCGGCAAACTTATCCTCTACAGGCCTCCACGTC
>JBHELM010000181.1:0-2749 GCA_046352715.1 Thermoplasmatota archaeon
GAAAGGAGCCGCACGCCACGGCAGGCCTTGGAGTCCTCCACGGCAAGCTCCTCGAACCGTCCCAGGTCCACCCGCTCCAGGCGGTCGCGCCCCCAGCGGCGACGTCCATGCAGAAGGCTGTCTCCCCGCACCTGCACGACCGAGCCCCCCTTCCACCGCAGGGCGGCCGCGCCCAGGAAGGCAAACCCGATGGCGATGAAGAGCGAGCTGAACGCGAGCGCTTGCGCCGGGCCGACCGGCTGCCCCGTCTTGCCATCCAGGACCGGGCCCTGCAGAGAGGCCAGTCCGGCCAGCAGGACGATCACCCCGAGGATGCACAGGACCCAGATGTCGGACGTCCACGCGCCGCGGCGGCTGCGGATCTCCACGCCATCCGCAAGCGGTGTGGAGCGCAGGCGGCGCGGGACCGGCCCGACAGCGGGGCGAGGGAGGAGGCCGCGCCGGATGCGCTGCGCCAGGCTGAGGTCCAGCGCATCCGCGGGCGTGGCGGAGGACAGCGCGGGGGCCGTGGGGAACGGATGCAGCAAAGTGGGCGCGTCCGTCTCCTTCCCCGATTGCAAGGGAAGGCCGAGGAGCCTCGCGACCCGCTCCGCCAGGGCGCGGGCCTCCAGGCGGTCGCCGCCTTCCGCAAGCAGCAGAGGCTGGCGTCCCTCCAGGAGGACCCTCCAGGACGCGGCTACCTTGCCCTTGCCTTGGCTGCGGTCGATGCGGCCCAGGCGGACCCCAGTCAGGTCGGCGGCGGGGATGCGGTCCGTCCCCTTCCTGCGCTCCACCTCGACGCCGACGCGCGTGATGGCGACCCGCAGGCGCGCGGGCCGTGCCACCATCCGCCAGATGGCGAAGGCCAGTCCCGCGGCAGGGACGAGCCAGAAGGTCCAACCGGCCCTGATGAGGACCCCGCCTTTCTGGACCAGGTAGAGGCAGGTCACGGCAAGGATGGCCAGCAGGAAGCCGATGCGGCCCAGGACTGCCTTGCGCGGGTCGAGGCTCGCGCTCCACGCCTCGGGGCCTTCCTGCACCCGCAGCGCGCGGTCCCCGAGACGGAGCAGCGGCGCCTCGCCACGGAACGTCTCCATCAACCCGCTCAATGGCCCGTCAGCGGCAGCCACGCGCCGATCACTTGCGCCTTCGTCTTCACGCTTTCCATGCTGGGAGGGGCGTGTCGAGTCCAAGAATTAGGTCGCACCTCCGCATATAAGGGGTCGGCCATCGGTGGCGTGGTCAAGCTGGATGATGCCTGGATTGCCTGGTTCGTTCCACGGGCTGCCAAGGGGGTGGAGGGGTGCGCGTTCTGGGCCGCGAAGAAGGGCGTCTCGGTGCGGCATCTGCAACGGCTGGTCAAGCGCTTCCGTGATACGGGGGTGGCGCCGAAATTGAACCCCGAGAGACGCCCAAAGGCTCCGCCGTTGACGACGGACGAGAAGCGGCTAATCGACGAGGTACACGCAAATACTCCGCGCGGCGCCACCAAACTCTGGCGCGAACTGCAACGCCGCGGCCACTTTGTCCCGAAGATGAAGATCCATGCCTACTACCGCGTGAAAGGGTGGACGAAGCCGAATCCTCGCAAACAGAAACGGCGCAGCCGTTGCCGCTACGAGCGCGAGCACTCATGCAGCCTGGTGCACGCCGACTGGCATCGCACCAGTCTCCAGCAGCCCTACGTGATTGCGTACCTCGACGATGCCAGCCGCAAAATCATGGCGGCCCAGGAGGAAAACGCCATCAGCACGGAAGTCAGCATCACCTGCTTCGATGCCGCCTGTGAGCACGCGAAAGCACATGGCGCCGAGATTCGCGAAGTCAACACCGACCGTGGCACCGAGTTCTACGTCAGCCCCAAACGCGACGGCCGCACCGGCACCAGCCAATTCGGCATCCACCTCGAGCAGCTCGGCGTGCGCCACATCCTCAGCCGCGTCAACAACCCGCAAACCAATGGCAAGCTGGAACGCTTCTGGCACGAGTACGACCGCCACCGTTGGCGCTACGCGACCCTGCAAGAGTTCGTCGACTGGCACAACGAGCAAATCCACGACGCTCTCTGGCTGGAGATGTACGAGAACCCCCGCGAAGCCTTCCAACGGAAACTGCCCCCAGAAGTCCTCCTCGGGGTCTTCCTCCGCCAAGTCGAGGAAATCACTCCTGTCCAACAGGAGGCGATTCGTGCGACATAATATCCGGACTCAACAGTTCCTCCGCTTTGCCACGAGCCGGTCTCAAGAGGAAGTTTGGCATTCTTTGCCCACGATGGGTCAAACGGCAACGCGACGGAGCCCTGTCCGCAGCCGCTTCTCTGACCCGTCCTGGCCTTCCCCAGAGCACCCCCGCCTCCAGGCCCGTTCCACCCTGTCCGCCCGGTCGATCGCCGTCAGCGCCCGCTTTCCCTGGTGGCTCCAGCATAGGGGCCACGAGCAGGTGCCGGGATGAACGCGGTGGATGGCCCGCCGGGCGCGCTCCAGGGAGCCCGACGCTTCCTTCCCCGGTCATGGACCGCGCGGACAGCCCTCCTGGCCGCGACCTATTTCGCCTGCTCCTATCCCTTCCTGCACATCTTCGCCCACGCAAGCGGCGGCCTTCCCATCTGGCCCGCGACAGGCCTTGGCCTGGCCGCCCTGCTGGTGTGGGGACCCAAGGTCTGGCCGGCGATCTTCGTCGGCGACTTCGCCGCCTACGCCGTCTTCGGGCAGGAGTGGGCCACCGGCCGCTGGGAGATCGCCTTCACCATCGCGGCCCTGGAGACGGCGGA
>JBHELM010000182.1:0-3870 GCA_046352715.1 Thermoplasmatota archaeon
CGCGGCGCGGGAGCGCGAGGAGCTGGCGGCCTACCGCGCCGAGTGCGCCGTCCTCGCCGTGCCCCGCGAGCCGGTCGTCACCGTGCCGTAGCAAATAGCTGTCTTTGCTATTCGGCAACTGAAATCTCCCAAGGGTCGTACAACATTGCCGACGATGGGTCCGCCACTTTGCTATGCTTCTGAACGCTGGAGCGTCCTCCAAGAAACGCACCCTTAATCGACTGCTGCACCTGCGAGAGCCCGACGACCTTGCACATCGGTGCCCTCGCGTTCGTGCTCCTGCTGCTTCCATGGGTCCAAGGAATCTCACATCCAGAAGGCCTCAGGACCCTTCCACCACGCCTTGAGGCGGACTGCAGCGAGGGCGGCCGTCTTCTCGACTTCCAGGCCCCGCTCCTTGTGGCAGGTTCTGTTCGGGTCGCCAGGGCACCGTCCTGTGGGGAGTCCCGCTTTCCTCCACTTCTTTCCTTGAGCGCCCCTCTCATCGTCTTTGCGCCAGGCGCGACGCTCGCCACGGATTCGGGCGAGAACGCCCCCGCTCAGGCTTGCATGGGGATGACCAAATGTGCTGGAAAAGACGGCTTTTCCGGAGTGGGCGTCGCCTTGATTGCCCACACCCTTCGTTTCTCGGACACGCTCATTGTTCTGGGGAGCGGTGGCCGTGGCGCCGATGCGCTGAACGTGTCGCATGACGGGGACACCTTCGCCATCGGAGGAGACGGCGGAGCTTCAGGTTCTTTTGCCTTCCAAGCCCTCGATGTTGAAGGCCACTACCAACTTGCTGGAGGGAGAGGGGGTCGCGGAGGGGATGCGAGTGCAAGGAGCGAAGACAGGGTGGTCCAAGGCAGGGATGGGACCGACCTTGCGATGCCTGACGGTGGGGTCGCAAACGCGACCGCAGAGGGAGGCCATGCCCCGGGCAGTTGGGGAGCAAACGCAACGGCGGTTGGAGGAAATGGCGGCAAGGGCGCGCTCTTCGGGGGCCGGGGCGGAAATGCCTCTGCATCGGCAGGGCATGGGATGCAGGGGGCCGTGCGGGCAGCAGAGTGCTCCCTTCCACCCTGCCCCCCGCAAGAGACTGGCCAGCCCGTTCTGTCAGAGGACTTCGTCCGCTTGGATGGAGGTCATGGGGGTAGCGCCTCTGCGCGGGGAGGAGCCGGCGGGTTTGGCCTCCAGCGCGGCGGCGCAGGGGGGAATGCGACAGCCTACAGCGGCAATGGCGGACGTGGGGCCGACGTGCGGGCGGCGGCTCTTCAGGACGGAGTCGACCTGCAGAAGGGAGGCAAAGGTGGGGATTCCGGTTCCGCGGTGGCGCAAGGAGGGGCTGGAGGCACGGGTGGCCAAGCCGGCGGGGCAGGAGGGTCCGCAGGCGCTTACCAAGCCTTTGGTGGCGACGGCGGCGACGCCTTCCGCCCCGACGGGAGCGGGGGCGACGGCGGTGGCAATGGCAAGACTCAGGCTTCCGGCGGACAGGGAGGCGACGGGCTTCAGGGAACTGGCGGGAACGGCGGCTTTGCAGAGGCCCTCTGTCCACGGGCCGGAAATGGCGGCTTCGGAGGCTCCGCAGGGGGACGGGGCGGCGATGGAGGGAGCGTCGAAGCCCAGGGAGGGAAAGGGGGTACCGGCACCGGCAACGCCCAAGGCGGATTGGCGCGGAGCGTTGGCTGCTCTGGGGGGTCTGCTGGTTACTTCTCCGGAATTGCGGAGCTTCAACCTGCCAAGAGGGCTCCGACGATCCCAGGAATCATGTCCTTGCTTCTGCTGGCAATGGCCGCCTCGTTGCAGGGCCGGTTCAAGCCCTGAGCGGAATGCCTTTTCGCCCAGAGGCCGCTTGGGACCCGATGAAGGCCGCCTGGGTTGCCCTTTCCCTGCTTGCCGTCGGGCTGGCGGGGTGCAGCAACCCGCAGCAGGACACGCTGCGCGCCGTCTATCCCAACGACTTCGACACGTCGGGCGCGGTCCCCCTCGTGCGCGGCCTCCACCTGGAGGCGCGGGTCGGCGGCGACGCGTGGGCTGGGGTCTTGGCCCTCGCTGCCGAGGCGCCGCTGCTGGTCGGCCCCGCGATGGCCGCCCCGGCGCCGCAGGGCGGGGGCGGCGACGTGCAGCGCCTGCCTGCCGCCAACGCGACCGCCGAGGTCCGCATCAAGGAGGCGTCGCGCCTGGGCGGCCTGACCGCCCACTGGTTCGTCCTCGACAACGGCACCGCGCCCGGCGACCTCGGCACAGCGCAGGCGACGCTGCCCGGCGACGTCACCTTCCGCGCCTCCATCAGCCGCCCCGGCCCGTTCCTGGTCACGGTCGTGCTCACCGGCTCCTCCGTCGACAAGACTCCGCAGGCCACCTACGCGCCGCTGCCGGGGAGCCTCACCGTGCGCTGGACCGCCACCGGGCAGGTGCAGCCGGTCGCCGCCCCGCAGGGGCCCACCGGGACGAAGCCGCCCTCCGCCACGCCGCGCGAGCAGATGGCGGACCGCTACGACGCCGACGTCCGCCCCGGCGCCCGCCTCGTCGCCGCCACCACCTTCGAGGGGGCCTACATGGGCAAGGAGGGCACCGACGTCGACGTGGGGCTCTACACCCCGGACCACACCCCCGCCGCGTGCGGCTCCACGGGCGGCGGCCAGGTCCCGGTGGTCGGCACCAGCCCCCTGCCGGACCCGAGCCAGGCGTTCGAGACGGCCGCCACGGACGCCCAGGCGGGCGGCGTGTGGAGCGCGGAGGTCGGGGCGCAGGAGGACGGCTGCAACGGCGTGACGTACTACTACAGCAACGCGGGGCCGGTGCCCTACCGCTTGGTCCTGACGGCGGGCTGACCGCGGTCTCAACCACGAATTTCACGAACTCGTGCACTTCGTGGTTCGGTCGACGCGTGGCGGCACGCCTTTGATGGGCCTCCCCGTCGCAACGGCGTGCAGCGCGCCCTCCTCGCCCTCCTCCTCGTCGCCCCGCTCGCCGGGTGCCTCGCCGGACCCGCGCCGGCCGACCCGCTGGCTGGCTGCGCGTCGCCGCTCGACCAGCCCGGCCTGCGCATCCTGCCGCCCAGCGCCGACCCCATCGACGACGACAAGGCGAACGCCACGGACTTCGCCACCACCAACGTCCGCACCTGCACCCTCCCCGCCATCGGCTGGGCGCCGCTGCAGGCCAACGGCGTGCCGCACAAGTACCTCGGCGAGCTGGACCTGCGCGGCGACCTCGGCCTCGGCGCCGTGGCGGTGGTCGGCTCCGGCGAGCCCGGCGGCGCCTACCTCCTGGACATCAAGGACCGCGCCGCGCCCAAGGTGCTGGCGTTCCTGCCCCAGCCCGGCGGCCACGTCACCGACGTGAAGCTCTCCGACGACGGCAAGGTCCTCTACGTCGCCAGCCAGCAGACGCCGAGCCCCGAGGGCCTCACGGCGGTGCCCGAACCGAAGGCGCAGACCGGCTTCACCGCCTACGGCCTCGCCGACCCGGCGCACCCCGCCTACCTCGGCACGGTGGTGGACCCGACCCTCGGCTGCCACATGCTGGAGCCGGTCCAGGTCGCTCCGGGCCAGGACGCCGTCTTCTGCGTCAGCCAGCACGTTCGCAGCTACCTCGTCCAGCGCGACGGCCCCGCGCTCGTCACGCTCGGCTTCGTCGACTACGTCCCCAACGGCTCGAGCGTCTCTCCCCAGGCGCCTCCCACCCCAAAGCCGGGCGCCCCCCCAGCCACCGGCGACCCGACCTGCCCGCTCCCCGTGCCCAACCCGGCCCCGGTCGAGCTCCCCAAGTGCATCTTCGCCTCCGGCCCGCACGACATGACCGTCTTCCACACCGGCGCCCGCTTCGGCGACGGCACCTCCTACCTCGTGGTCAGCCACTGGGGCGAGGGGGTCAAGGTGCTCGACA
>JBHELM010000183.1:0-5233 GCA_046352715.1 Thermoplasmatota archaeon
CGACCTGGCTGCGCGAGACCGGCGTCGTCCCGCACCTCGTCGTCACCGACCTCGACGGCGCCCCCAACGACCTCGCGTGGGCCGCCGCGCAGGGCAGCAGCATGGTCGCGCACGCGCACGGCGACAACCGCCCCGCCATCCACTCGCTCGTCCCCCGGCTCGGCCCGCAGCTCCACGGCACCTACCAATGCGCGCCCCAACCGGGCCTGGAGCCGATGCGCAACGTCGGCGGCTTCACCGACGGCGACCGCGCCGTGCTGCTGTGCGAGGAGCTGGGCGCGCGCTCGGCGCTGCTGTTCGGCTTCGACTTCGACGCCCCGCCCAGCCGCTACTCGTTCCACTGGGACGCCGCCACGAAGCCGGCCAAGCTCGCGTGGGCGGAGCGGCTGGTCGGCGAGGCGGCGGCGCGGGGGAAGATGGGGGTCCGGCGCTACATGCCTTGACGTTCCCGACCGAACCGCCCGCCTAAACCACGGATTCCACGGATGGCACGGATTTTTCCCAACTGTTTCGGCTTCGCGGTTCAGCCGGTCGGCCCGGACGCCCAGCGCGCATACTCGCGGTTCGCCTCGACGGGGAACGACTCGATGAGCGGCAGCTCGTACGGGTGTCCCTTCGCCATGCGGTGGCGCACCTCCAGCTCGCGGTCGGGGGTGGTGCGCGCCTCGACCAGCACCTCGCGCTCCTGCTCCAGCTTGCCGTCCCAGCGGTAGGTCGAGTAGACGGCGGAGGTGTGGACGCAGGCGGCGAGGCCCTCTTCCACGAGCGCCCGCGCCAGGGCCTGCGCCTGGGCGTCGCTGGCCACGGTGGTGCGCACCAGGACGAGCGGCTCGGAGGGCACGCGCGGCGATGGGGCGGGGCAGGAAAAGGCTGCCCACGCGCAGGCAGCGGCGGCCGCGCCCCGGCCCTCGGAAGACAAGCCTTATGCCAATCCCGCAGGTCGAAGCCCGGCCATGCAGGGGACCCTCATCGTTCTGGCTCTGCTGGCCGCCTACATCGGGTTCATCGTGTGGCTGGTCAACACGGGCCGCCTCCAGAAGTGGAACCTGAGCCTGATGCTCGGCGTCATCCTCATGGTGCGCACCCAGCGTGGCAAGGGCCTCCTGGACCTCCTCGCGAAGCCGCGCCGCTTCTGGAACCTCTTCGCCGACCTCGGCACCGTGGTGACGCTGGCCGGGATGGCGCTGATGACCGTCGTGTTCGCCTGGAGCGTTTGGTTCAGCCTCCAGCCCGACTCCGGCGTGCAGGCCCTCGGCGCCAGCGAGATCCTGGTCATCCCCGGCGTCAACCCCTTCGTGCCGCTCTGGTACGGCCTCATCGCGCTCATCGTCACGCTCGTCGTCCACGAGGGCGGCCACGGCGTCCTGGCGCGCGCCAACGACATGCGCGTCAAGTCGCTCGGCCTCCTCATCGCCGTCGTCCCCATCGGCGCGTTCGTCGAGCCCGACGACGAGGACATCAAGCTCGCCCCCCGGCGCCGCCGCCTCCGGGTCTTCTCCGCCGGCCCCGCGGTCAACCTCACCTTCGCCGTCCTCGCCCTCGTCGGCTTCTCCGCCATGGTGGGCGCCGCGACCCCCGCCCCCGGCGTCCACGTCGCCAACGTGGTGCAGGGCGGGCCGGCGGCGCACGCTGGGCTGGGCCCCGGCTCCATCATCACGTCGTTCAACGGCGCCCCCGTCCCCGACTGGCCCACGCTGGGCGCCCAACTCAACGCGAGCAGGCCAGGCCAACAGGTGACCCTCGGGCTGCGCGACGGCACGACGCACCCAGTCACCCTGGAGAGCCGCTGGTCAGGCTACACCGAGCAGCAGCGCGAGGCCATCGTCAGCGCCGACGCGTACGGGGTCGCCGAGTGCCACCGCCGCTTCGGCGCCTCCGGCCCCGTGGGCGGCCCCTGCGCCGAGGCCCTGCAACGGTCCGCCTACCTCGGCTTCTACCAGCTCACGGCGGAGGACACCCGCTTCCTCTCGCACCCCTTCACCAGCGGCATGGTCGGCTTCCTCTCGCTCGTCTCGCTGCCCATCGGCGAGGTGCGCGGCCAGCCCATCCTCTCCACCTACCTCCCCGCGTTCACCGACGCACCGTGGGCCCCGGCCGTCTTCTGGCCCCTCGCCCTGGTGCTGTTCTGGATCTTCTGGATCAACCTCATGGTCGGCCTGACCAACATCCTGCCGATGCTCCCCCTCGACGGCGGCCACATCTTCCGCGACGCCGTCGGCAGCCTCGTGCAACGCATGCGGCCCAGCATGGAGAGCGTCCGCCGCGAACGGCTCGTAAGCTGGTTCGCCGGCGCCATGAGCCTGCTCATCCTCGGGGCGTTCATCCTCCAAATCATTGGGCCTCGTCTCGTCGGTTGACCGCCGAACCGCAAAGACCGCGAAAAACTTGGAAAAAATCCGTGCAATCCGTGGTTTTAGGCGGCGAGTCGGCCCAACGAACCGCGGAGGGCACGGAACCCACGGAGCCAATCTTTCCACGCACTTCGCGTCGTTCGCGGTTCCGCTTGTCCCAAAATCCTTTGCCGGTCCTTGTGCGCCACCCTTAAACCGCCGCCTCCAGGTCGCGCCGCGTGGACCCGGTCACCTTGGACGGGAACAGCCTGCGCCTCGGGGATGTGGCCGCCGTCGCGCAGGGCGCCCAGGTCCGCATCGACCCCAGGGCGTGGCCGGCGGTGGAGGCCAGCCGCAAGGTGGTCGACGGCCTCGTGCAGGCGGGCACCGTGGCGTACGGCATCACCACCGGCTTCGGCGAGTTCGCGCACGTCACCATCCAGCCCGGCCAGGTGCGGCAGCTCCAGCGCAACCTGCTGATGAGCCACGCCGTCGGCGTCGGGGCGCCGCTGCCGCGTCCCGTGGTGCGCGCCATGATGCTGATTCGCGCCAACACGCTCCTCAAGGGATGCAGCGGCGTGCGCCGCCTGCTCGTCGAGCGCGTCGTGGAGATGCTCAACCGCGGCCTCGTCCCCGTGGTGCCTAGCCGTGGCTCCGTCGGCGCCTCCGGCGACCTCTGCCCGCTCGCCCACATGGCGCTCCCGCTCATCGGCCTGGGCCACGTCGAGGGCCCCGCCGGCCGCCGCCTCCCCGCCGACGCCGCCCTGCGCGAGGCCGGCCTGGAGCCCATCGTCCTGGAGGCGAAGGAGGGCCTTGCGCTCATCAACGGCACGCAGCTCATGTGCGCCATCGGCGCCTTGGCCGCCGTGGAGGCGCGCGGATTGCTGCAAGACGCCCAGGTGGTCGCTGGGATGAGCCTGGAGGCGCTGATGGGCTCCGTCGCGCCGCTCGACGCCCGCGTCCACGCGGTGCGCCCCCACCCGGGGCAGGGCATCGTCGCCGCCAACCTGCGCTCCCTCACCGCCCACTCCGCCATCGTGGAGAGCCATGAGGGCTGCGGCCGGGTGCAGGACGCCTACTCGCTGCGCTGCATCCCGCAGGTGCTCGGCGCCTGCCGCGACGTGGTGGAGCAGGCGGCGCAGGTGATGGAGGTCGAGCTGAACGCCGCCACCGACAACCCGCTCGTCTTCCCCGACGGACCCATCGTGAGCCAGGGCAACTTCCACGGCGAGATCCTCGCGTTCCACCTCGACTTCCTCGCCATCGCCCTCGCGGAGGTGGCCAGCATCGCGGAGCGCCGCGTCGAGCGCCTCGTCAACCCCGACCTGAGCGAGGGGCTGAAGCCGTTCCTGGTGGACGCGGGCGGCCTCAACTCCGGCTTCATGATCGCCCAGTACGTCGCCGCCGCCCTGGTGTCGGAGAACAAGGTGCAGGCGCACCCCGCCAGCGTCGACTCCATCCCGACCAGCGCGAACCAGGAGGACCACGTCAGCATGGGCTCGGTGTCCGCGCTGAAGCTCGCGCAGGTGCTGGAGAACGTGCGCAACGTCGTCGCCATCGAGGCCCTCTGCGCCGCACAGGCGTTGGATTTCAAGGCGCCCCTCAAGCCGGGCGTCGGGTCCGCCGCGGCGTGGGCGCGCATCCGCCAGGACGTGCCGAAGCTGGAGAGCGACCGCATCCTCAGCGACGACGTGCAGGCCCTGGCGCGACTTCTGAAGGAGGGCACGCTGCGCGAAGCCGTCGCGGCGGCGGGCGTATCGCTGGCCTAGGGGACGAGCCGGACGAGCAGGACAACTGCGACCACCAGCACCACCAGCAGCAGGACGGCCAGGATGGTGCCCACGATGCCGGCCACGAGGTAGAAGGGGCCCAGCGCGGCGCCTAGGTCGACCTGCGCGAGGATCTGCGGGACGACGGTGTGGATGATGTGCGCCGGGTCGAGGATTCCATCCAGCGTGTAGTCCACTGGGCCGCCGTCCAGCAACTGGATGAAGACTTCGTAGGTGCCGTTGGAGAGCGTGGCATTGACCGTCGCCACCGTGCCGGTCTTCTGGGTCGACACGATGGTCGCATGGTTGCCGGAGGTGCGGATGACGACCTGGAACGTCGGCGCGGCGGCGCCGTTCCCCGGGACGCCCGGCAGCCTCGCCTTGAGGTTGGCCGTGAAGCTCACGTTGCGGTCGCCCTGCACGGCGAAGGGATGGGCCTCGCAGACCCCGACGTCCTCGCACGGCACGGACACCTGGGACGTGGCGGCCGCCAGCGTCCCGGAGAAGTGCTGGACGCCCTGCACGATGTCGTCGGGGCTCACCCCCACAGGCCCTTGGTTCAAACCGGTCGGGGGCGGCTTGTGGTCCAGCAGCGCCGTCAGGCCCACCGTGCCCCCGGCCCCCACGGCGACGGCCAGCACGATGGCAACCACCGCGCTGGGCGCTCTGGGCCAGGGGCGTTTCCGGGTCGTCGGTGCCTCCTGTGCCGTGGCCTGCCCCGGCTTCGTTTCCTCAACTTGCTGCGCGAATTTGGCGGCTTCTTTGATGCGGGCGACCAAAGCCGGGTTCACGGGGGACTCGCTCTCGGCCTGGAAGCTCCGGCCTACCGGCTCTGCGGGTGCTGGCGCCTCTGGGGTCTTCTTCACCGCCATCGCTCCGGCCGACGCGAAGGGGGAGTAAAAGGTGCTGGCAAAACCGATGACACAATGGCGCAAGCTCCGCGGCTGACTGCGGGTGGACCGCTGGGCTAATGCTCGCCGCCGACAGGGTGGTGCACGCCCTTCCCCGACGACACCTTGCCAACCACCTTCACGTCGTAGTCGACGAGCCCCTTCAGGTGCGCGACTGCCTTCTTCGCCTGCGCGGCGGGGACGACGGCGACGAAGCCCATGCCCATGTTGAAGGTCTTGTACA
>JBHELM010000184.1:0-10115 GCA_046352715.1 Thermoplasmatota archaeon
CCACAGGAGCGCGGGTTGAAGCCAGTTGCGAAGCGTTCGCGGCCACCCGGCCCGCCCCCCTGCAAAGGTCGGCGCGGCCTTTGGTGAGGTCCGTGAACTCCGCGCACCCTAAACGGCGGCCCTGCGATGCGGAGGCATGCGGCCCCTCGCCGTCTCCCTCGCCGCCGGCCTTCTGCTCCTGGCCGGCCTCTCCATCGCCCCGACCGCCACCGCCTCCTGCATGGAGGTCGGCCACGCGGGTGTTGTCCTCACCTGCCTCGTCTGCCCCCTCACCAACGCCACGGAGGTCGCCTGCACCGCCGAGCGCGGCGCCAACGCCATCGTGGTCTGCGTCGTGGACGGGTTCCCGCCCATCCAGCTCGGCTGTCTCTGAAGCCGCGGACGTCGGGACTCGGCTGCGTTCCCCGACTCCTGTCCAAACTCCCGCAGTGGAACGCCGGACTGCGGTCGTGGAACAGGGCCTGCCCCACCCCTCCTGGACGGTCGTTGATAACCGATAAAAGGCAGCGCCCTTTGCCGAAGGGCGTGGCGCTGCTCCGAATGGACAACGTCCTCATCGTGGTCGACGACCTGGAGGCCGCGAAGGCGTTCTTCGTCGCGCTGGGCATGACGCTCGCAGGTGAGACGACAGTCGAGGGCGCGTGGGCGGATCGGGTCGTCGGACTCGAGAACGTCCGGGCCGACATCGCCATGATGCGGACGCCGGACGGCCACGGCCAGGTCGAGCTCTCCAAGTTCCACGCGCCCGCCGCGGTCCGGTTCGGCCCCGAGAAGGTGCCTTCGAACACGTTGGGCATGCGCCGCATCATGTTCGCCGTCGACGACCTTGATGCAACGCTCGCCCAGGTCCTCCCCCTCGGCGCGTCCCTGGTCGACGAGGTCGCGCAGTATGAGGACAAGTACCGGCTCTGCTTCGTCCGCGGCCCCGAAGGGATCGTGGTCGGGCTGGCGCAGCAGCTTGCCTGAGGCCCGGAGTGGCAGGTCGCCGGGGGCACGTTGGACGCCTCAACACCCGCTTCCACCCATCCCCGGCGCCAGAGCGCAACTCCGGTCGCGGGGCCCCGACTCCGGTTGTCGAACAGGGAAGAGGTTGTGGAACGCGCCGTGTCCGGACTCGGCTTTGCACCTAAACCCCCGACGCGCCGCGGACCGGAGCAGGGATTTCGGGGACGACGGGGATTTTCCTTGCGGGTGTCGTGCCCCAGGCAATCCCCGCAATCCTCGGAATCCCTGCTCGGGGGGAGTTTGGGTGCAAGCCTCCGGACTCCTGACGCTCAAATAGCCCCTGCCCGTCGCCGCGTCCATGGTCGCGCCTCCGCCCCCGCCCCAATGGAGCGAGCGGCAGCGCTACGTGTTCAAGCGCACGCTGGAGGAGCTGGAGCAGTACCGCGGCACCGGCACCTCGCTCGTCACCCTCTACGTGCCCCCCACGCGGCAACTCTCCGACGTGGCGGCGATGGTGCGCGACGAGATTGGGCAGGCCAGCAACATCAAGTCCAAGTCCACCCAGGACGCGGTGACGGGGGCGCTGACCTCCATCCTGGCGCGCCTCAAGATCTACAAGTCGACGCCGCCGCACGGGCTGGCCATCTTCGTGGGCGACGTCAACGTGGGCGCGGGCAAGACGATGTTCGTGGCGCACATCATCGAGCCGCCGATGCCCATCTCGACCTACCAGTACCGCTGCGAGTCCACCTTCAACCTGGAGCCGCTCAAGGCGTTGGGCTCGGTCGAGGACGTCTACGGCCTCATCGTCATCGACCGCAAGGAGTGCAGCATGGGCTTCCTGCGCGGCAAGGCCATCGTGCCGGTCTTCAACCGCCAGTCGCAGGTGCCCAGCAAGCACGGCCGCGGCGGCCAGTCGGCGCAGCGCTTCGAGCGCCTCATCGAGATCGCCGCCCACGAGTGGTTCGTCTACTGCGCCGAGAAGGCGACCGAGATCTTCCTCAACTCCGACATCAAGGCGCTGCTGCTGGGCGGTCCCGGCCCCACGAAGGAGTTCTTCGCGCGCGAGGAGTTCCTCCACCACGAGTTGCGCAAGAAGCTCCATCCGCAGTTCTTCGACGTCGGCTACACCGACGACGACCAGGGGCTCAAGGAGCTGGTCGAGGGGGCGGGCGGCGCCATCCAGGGCATCGCCATGCTGGGCGACCGCAAGCTCGTGCAGCAGTTCCTGCGCGAGACGGCGAAGACCGACGGCGGCCTCGGCACCTACGGCGAGGCCGAGGTCCGCGCCGCCTTGGAGGCGGGCGCCGCCGAGCACCTGCTGCTGTCGGAGAGCCTGCGCAAGGTCCGCCTCACCTTCACCAACCGCTCCACCGGCGAGGCCGTGCAGCGCACCGTGGCCGTCCTGCAGGTCGAGGACGCCATTGCGGAGCAGGGCAAGAAGTGGGGCGGCAACCAGACCGAGGTGGAGCGCAAGGACGTCATCGAGGAGCTGAGCGACCTCGCCGAGGGGTCTGGCGCCCAGGTCCACATCGTGAGCGGGGCAAGCGAGGAGGGCGGGATCCTCATGAACGCCTTCGGCGGGATTGTCGCGTTGCTTCGCTACAAGTTCCGTTAGCCGACGACGGACGGGACCGCGAACGTCGCGAAACCACGGAAGGAGGCTCCGCGAATTCCGCGTCTTCCGCGGTTCGGGGCGCGAAATCCACCTCTGTCAACCGGGAAGGTGCGGAAACCGCGGAACAAGTCTCTGTCTCACGGTCCCAATGGAACTTCTGGGCCTTCGCGTGGTTCCGCAGTTCAGCGGGCTGGCTACGTGGCTGCGATGGCACGGCGCGCAACCATCCAGCGCCGCAGCGACAGGGCCCACGACGCTGCCAGGAAGACGCCGCCGAGGGTGAGGCTGGCGACGAACGCCCAGGGGCCAGAGAAGTAGGCGTAGGCGAGGCCGGACAGGACGAAGACGAGGGCGTACTTGGCGGCGGAGCCGAGGGCGATGAAGGAGAAGGAGCGCACGGGGCGCCAGCCGTTGACGGCGATGAAGGCGCCCGCCACCGGCAGGACGGGGACGACGCGGTTGAGGAGCAGGAGGCGCTCGTCGCGCACCAGCATGGCGGTGGTGTAGCCGGCCATCAGGCGGCGCACGAGGCGGGGGGCGCCGAGGGTGTCGACGATGGTGTAGAGGATGAGGGCGGCGCCCACCTCCATGGCGACGATGAGGCCGAGCAGCGTGGCCCCCCAGGCGAGGCTGGGGTCCTGGGTGAAGGCGAGCAGGGCGGCCACCTCGGGCATGAGGGGGAGGCCGAGGCCGTCGAGGAGGAAGACGAGGGCGAGCGCCGCGACGGGGTGGGCGACCACCACCTGCCAGACCGCAAGCTCCTCCATGCCGGCCGTCGACCCGGCCGGAGATTCTTAAGGCAACCGACCGGAGATTCCCGTGGGCTCAGGAGGGAGCACCTGGTCGAGGCTGGCCTGCGGGACGTCGGGCCACCAGCGGCCGACGATGTGGACCGCAACGGCGGCGAGCACCAGCCCGGCGGCGACGTCGACCACCCAGTGGATGCCGAGGTAGACGGTGGAGAAGACGATCATCGCCGCCAGGACCCAGGAGAGGTGGCGGTAGCGGCGGGAGGGGCCGTGCCAGGCGACGCCCGCCATGGCCACGCTGATGGCGGTGTGCAGGCTGGGGAAGCAGTTGTTGATCTCGTTGAAGCTGTAGAGGTGGTCGCGCACCCACTCGTAGCTGGTGGCGATGTTGGTGACGCGGGGGTCGTAGGCCCACACCTCGCGCACCGGCAGGAAGAGGTAGAACGGGAGGGCGACGGCGTAGCAGAGGGCGTACGCCCCGAGCGCCCGGCGGGCCAGCGCGCCGCGCCCCATCCAGATGCCCAGCATCGTGGTGAAGATGATGAGGAACGGGTAGCCGGCGACGTAGGCGAAGGTGAAGAGGGCGTGCAGCCAGCGCTGCGGCAGGAGGGCCTGGAGGCGGACGTGCAGGTCGCCGTCCAGGAGGGCCGCCCAGCCGGTGAAGTCGAGGCCGAGGTGCCTGGTCAGGAACGGGTCGACCTGCGACTCGATGACCTCGGGCACCAGCATCAGCACCAAGCCGGCGACGACCCAGCCGTCGCGCAGCAGCGCCTGCGTCCAGGTGTGCAGGTTCCAGTGGCGGCGCTGCCACGGCACGAAGAGGACGCCGCCCACCGCCACGCTCATCGGCAGGGCGAAGAACAGCAGCACCGCAGTGGTGTCGAGGGTGCCGGTCACGCCGTCGGGCATGGCTCTCCTGGGCTCGGCACGGCCGGGCGAGGCAGGCGGGGCATCAAAAATGGTGCGCTTCCTTCGAGGCAGGGAACGAGGGCGCGTCCATCGGCAGTGGGTCGCGGCGGGCGGCGGCCACGTCTACCTTGCCTGGCAGACCTTCGGCGAGGGCAACCTTCCGCACCGTCGCGCGTCTGGAGTGTACCGTCACGGGGGCGCCCTCCTTGCGGCCCTCGGGGCGCGTCGTGCGGCCGGTGCCGGCGGGCGGCCGTCTCGACGCGGCAGGCCTGCACGCCCGGGTCGCCGTGTCGGGGGTTCAGCCTTACGCGAACCGCACACGCGCCAACACCGACTTCGCCAGCATGGCGCGCTGCCCGACGGCCGCGTGGCGGGGGTGTGGAGCCCGGCGCGCGACGCACTCCAGGTGGCCGTCGAGGCCCGCGCGGCCCGTTGAGCCCCAGGAGAAGGAAGGGGCATCTTCTTATAGAAGTCCGGTCAATCGAAGCCCGATGACGCGGGCCGACCTCATCGAGGTGGTGCGGGAGACGCTCTCCCGCGCCGGCTTCACGGTGAGCGAGCGCTGCGACCTGCGGCCCGTCAGCTTCGACCTGGTGGCCCGCCGCGACAAGGAACTGCGCATGGTCAAGGTGCTGTCCAACGTGGACGCCCTCAGCGAGGCCATCGCCCAGGAAATCAAGGTCCTGTGCAAGTTCCTCGACGCCCGCCCCATCCTCGTCGGCCTGCGCAGCGGCACCGGCAACCTGGAGTCCGGCGTGGTCTACAACCGCCACGACATCCCCATCATGACGCCGGAGACGCTGGAGCAGGTGCTCCTGCACGGCGAGCCCCCCATGGTGTTCGCCGCACCGGGCGGCTTCTACGTCCAGCTCGACGCCGCCGCGCTGCGCCGCGCCCGCGAGCAGGCCCAGCTCAGCCTCGGCATGATGGCCCAGATCGCCGGCGTGAGCCGCCGCGCCATCCAGATGTACGAGGAGGGCATGAGCGCCAGCATCGACGCCGCCATGCGGCTCGAGGAGTTCCTGCAGTCGGAGCTCATCCGCCCCATCAACCCCTTCGACGCCTTCGACCCCAGCGCCTTCCAGGTGCCCAGCCCCGAGGCGCAGCCCGCGGACAGCGTGGACCCGATGGAGAGCCTGGTGCGCAAGATGCTGGAGTCGCTCGGCTACGAGGTGCGCGCCACCCGCCGCAGCCCCTTCAACGCCCTCACCACGCAGGAGGCGGAGACCTTCCTCACCGGCATGGGCGAGGACTCGCCGCACCTGCGCCGCCGCGCCAAGGTGGTCACGAGCGTCAGCCAGGTCACCGGCCGCCCCGGCTTCTTCGTCGTCGAGCGCACCACCCGCACCAGCATCGAGGGGATGCCCGTGGTGACGCGCACCGAGCTGAAGCGGCTCGACGACCCCGAAGCCATCCTCCAGCTCATCCTGGAGCGGCAGGGCCGGGAACCGAAGCCGGAGTGAGCGCTCGTTTCGCCGGCAGGACAAGACTCCTTTTCTCCACGGCGGGCCGCTTCCCAGGCGATGGCCCCCACACCGCTTGCCCTGCTCTGCCTCCTCGTCCTCCTTGCCGGGTGCCAGGCACCGCCCCCCGGCGCCACGGCCCCAGACTCTGCCGCGGCCGCCACCGCCACGCCCACCGCGGGCGCCGCGCACGCCGCAGCTGGCAACGCGACGGCCGCCAGGTCCCCCGAGGTCACCCAATGGAAAGGCGACCTGGCCGGGGCGGGCGCCGACGTCCCCGGCCGCGGCCCCGTCTTCGCCGGGAGCTTCACGCCCCCCGGTGATGTCGAGGTGGGCAAGGCGGCCACCACCCTCGAGCTGGAGCTGGCCTGGACGTCCACGGCTCCGCAGGCCCTCTACCTCACGGTGAAGGACCCGGCGGGTCGCACCCAGACCGCCCACCAAAGCACGCCCCTGGCCGGCTCGCCGGTGACGCTCACGGTGCAGGCGCCCGCCGAAGGGACCTGGACCGCCATCGCGGACGCCGACGGCCCCGCTGTCCAGGAGTACACCATCACGGCCACGGTGCGCTACTAGATGCGGCACACGGAGAGCGAGGCGGCCGTCTTGCCGCTTCAGAGCGCAATCTGCCCTTCGAGGGAGCGCTTGTGCAGGTCGCGCAATGTCCAGGCGCCGAACGGGATGGCGAACAGGCCGAAGGCGCCCAGCAGCAGGAAGAAGCCGGCCGCCTTGCCCGGGTAAGGCTTGAAGCCGACGGTGTCGCTGGGCTCGAAGGCCGCGTTGAGGATGCTGCCGCCCGCGAAGGCGAACGGGGCCAGGAACAGTCCGGTGATGCCGGGGTAGACGAACCAGGCGAGGGTGCTCTCCATCTGGGCGCGGAACTGCTCCCTGTGCTCGTACGCCTCGGGGACGCCCTGCGCGAACGGGACGTCGCTGAGGGTGTGGATGTCGCGGAAGCTGTGCTCGATGGCGGCCGGCGTCGGCTGGCCGTTGCTGAGGAGGCAGTCGCCCGTGGTGGCGTCGCGCTTGCAGGCGACGTCGGCGGGGACGACGGTGGTGATGCGGGCCGGGTCGAGCGCGGCGTCCAGGATCTCGCGCGCCTTCCCGTCCTCGGCGTCGGTGCCGGCGAGGAGGTGGGGCTGGGCGCGCAGCCAGACCGCGTGGTTGGAGGCGAGGAGCTTCAGGGTGAGCTCGGCGGCCGCGATCTCCTTCTTGGTCTGGTCGACGGCGGCGGCGAAGCTCTTCTGGTTCTCCTGCGCCTTGGCGTCGCCGGGGTCGGCCTTGAGGGCGGCGTTGGCCTCGTCGAGGCGCGCCTGCTGGATGGCGAGCGCGGCGGGCTTGGCCTGCTTGGCTTTGACGGCCTCCAGGTAGTCGCCCTCGCCCACGGTCTGGTTGAGCGCCTTCACGAAGGTCGTGTGGATGCCGACCTCGGACTTCGCCTCGAAGTTGGCGAGGAGCACGAAGCCGCCGAGGCCGAGCCCGAGGCCCAGCACGCCAGCCACCAGGGCCTTGCCGGGGGCGCGGGAGTCGGCGTCGCGGTGGCGCCGCGCCACGCGGGCCAGGACGCGCCAGCCGGCGACGAAGAGGACCACCGTCCCCAGGAGGACGAAGATCGACCACGCCAGTTCCGCCGGGGAGCCGGAGCCGCCCAGGAAGGAGCTCATTGGCGCGGCGAAGTCCCCGGGTCTTAAAACCTGTCAGATGGCAGGCCGCGGCCCGGCCCCTGGAGCGCAAACCGTGAAAGGGCGGCGGCGCCTGGAACCGGCCGTGCCCCCGCGCCAGGACGACGGCCCCCTGCTGGCGGCGCGCTGGCTGGAGGCGTCCCTCGCGTCCGGCCTGGGGCCGATGGGCGGCGCGACGTTGGTCCAGGCGGGCGACGGCTCGGCGCGGGTGGTGAAGGGCGCGACCGCCCTGCGCGAGGCAAACCTGCTCCACCCCGGCGTGCAGCCCTACCTGCGCCTCGCCGACAGCCTGGCGAAGCAGGCGGGGGACCACGCGACGACAGCCGTCCTCCTTGCGGCCCGGCTCGTGCGCCTCGCGCTGGAGAGCGAGCAGGAGGGGTTGCCGGTGCCGGTCAGCCTGGACGGCTACGCGCTGGCGCTGCGGCAGGTGCTTGCCCGGCTGCGGACCCTGCACCGCGACGATGCGGGCGGGTGCCTGGAGACCGCCGCGCCTGGGCATGTGGGATGGGCCAGGCCAATCCTGGAAGGCTTGCGCGCGCTGCCCCGCGACGGGGTGCTGGACCTGGAGGCCATCGACGTGCGCGCCGGCCCCGTCGCGGCGCCAGAGTGGCTGGACGGCCTCGTCGCCGCGCCGCGCCCCGGCCCCACCCAACCGCCGAAGCGGAGCGGCGTCCTGCTGGTAACGGAGGAGTGGAAGGCACGGCCGGCCCAGGACGTGACGCTCCGCGTGCAGGCTCCGGCCGCGCTCGCCGGCTTGGCCCGCTTCGAGGACGGACTGCGCCAAGCGGCCCTGGAGCAAGTGCAGAGCCTCCGCGTCGGTCTCCTGGCCTGCGCCCGCGGCGTCGACGCGGACCTGGCGGAGAGGCTGGGCAGCCAAGGCATCCTGGTGTGGACGGATGCGCCGCTGTCCGCGCTGCGCCGCCTGGAGCGCGCGACCGGAGCCCGCGTGGTGCCGCGCATCGGCCAAGCCGGGCCGGACGACGTTGGTCATGCAAGCTTCGAGCGCCGCCCAGCCCGCCAAGGGGGAGGCTGGACCGTGCGGGGCAGCGGGCCGGGCGCGACGCTCCTGGTCCCGGGCGCGACGGAGACGACGAGGGCGGCGGCCGTCGAGGCGGGGGAGCGGCTCCTGCGCGCGGCGGGGCTGTGGCTGCGCGAGCCGGGCGCGGTGCCGGGCGGCGGGCGCTGGCAACGCGAGGCCGCGAGGACGCTGCGTTCCGCGGCGTACGCGGCGCCAGGGAAATCCCCGCTCGCCATCCGCAACGCCGCGCGTGCCTTCGACGCCTTGGCCGACGACTTGGTGCGGAACGCGGGCGGCGACGTGCTTGCCGGGGGCATCCCCGCGGGCGGCGAAGGTGCGACCGACCCGGCGGCAGGTGTGCGCCTTGCCGTGGCGTCGGCGTTCGAGACGGCGCGGCAGGTGCTGCGCGTGGACGCCTGCCACACGAAGCGGCCCAGCACGCAGGCCGCCTTGCGTGGCGGAGGCCAACGCGTCGGCAGCCCGAAGGGGTTGCCGGGCGACATCCCGCCGCTGATGTGACCGACGGACGACGAGATGGAGCCAGGGTCCGTGCACTCCGTGGAATCCGGGGTTAGGGAGGAGGTCACGCCTTGGCGGGCACCGCGTCGGGCACCGCCTGCGGCGTCTCCTTGGGCTGGCGGCGGAACGACAGCGGCTCGCGGAACGGCTTGGTCGCCACCAGGACGAGCGGCGGGTAGAGCAGGCTCAGCCAGGAGCCCCCCGCCACGGCGGCCGAGGGTGTGCCCAGGCTGGCGCCGCTCCCGCCCGCGAAGAGCGGCAGGAAGGCGTCGAGGAACACGGCGAGCGCGGCGGCGCCGACGAGGCCGAACACCAGGAATGGCTGGTCCGCCTTGGAGCGCCACAGGCCCATCCGCGTGGCCCGCACGTGCTCCCGCCAGCGGTAGGCGACGAGCCCGATGGCGAAGAGCCAGCACGCCGAGAACACCGCCAGCCCCGCGTTCTCCAGCGCCGGCAGCAGCGAGGCGAAGGCGACGAAGAAGGCCAGCGCGGCCACGAGGTAGAGCGGCCGCTCCAGGAACAGCTCCCGCAGGCTGCGCGAGCTGGTGGTCCGCACCGCGCCGCCCGCCAGCAGGACGACGAAGGCGGCGGTGCAGGCCACCGTGACCACGATGGAGACGAGGTCGAGCCCGCCGCCCAGCAGCAGGAGGCCGCCGCCCGGCCAGTAGAGGGCCCAGGCCCACAGGGAGAACTTCAAGGCGGTCCGGAAGCGGTCGAGCGTCGGGGTCACGGCAGCACCGCGGGCCGATGCGCCCCGCCGGACCATCCCCGTTGTGGTGAGATGTTTTCATTGTGAAAATGTCCGCGCCCCATCCGAACAGCAAACCCACTGAACCCTGAATCTTGTGGGGTCCATCGGCGACGGTGGGTCTACAGATTCAGTGGAATCCGTGGTTCACTGTTCCGGAACGAACCCGGCTTTGCCCCTAAACTCGCCCCCCGACCAACCAAACCACGGATTCCACGGAGAACACGGATTCAGGTCTCATCCGTGCAATCCGTGAAATCCGTGGTTTAGGGGCAAAGCCGAACGAACCCGAAACCTTGATGCCGCCCCCGCCGCTGGGCGTGCGATGAAGACCCGCACCGCCCTCCTGGCGGCCATCGCGTGCGGCGCCGCCGCGGTGGTGCTCGTGGGGGCCGACGTGGCGTTCAACGTCGACGCCGTCCTGGAGGTGCGCGCCGCCGACGGCTCGTGGAAGACGGCGGCGG
>JBHELM010000185.1:0-6713 GCA_046352715.1 Thermoplasmatota archaeon
CATCCACTACGAGCACGACCGCGTCCAGAGCCCGCTCGACTTCCTGCAGGTCAAGGACGTGATGAGCACCAAGGTCGACACCCTCGCCACCACCCTCACCGTGGGCGAGGCGTTCAATCGCATGATGGACTTGGGCCACACCGGCTACCCCGTCGTCGACGCCGAGGGGAAGCTCGCCGGCATCATCACGCGCCGCGACCTCAGCAAGCACATGCAGGCCGGCAAGGGATTGCAGCCCCTGAGCGACGTGGTGTCCGGCCTCTGCATCACCGCGTTCCCCGAGGAGATGCTCTACCGCGCCCGCGACCGCATCTACCAGCAGGACATCGGCCGCCTCGTCGTCGTCGACCCCGCCGACCGCAAGCAGGTGGCCGGCATCCTCACCCGCAGCGACCTCCTGCGCGCCGAGGCGCAGCGCGACGTCGAGCACGGCGACCCGTGGGGCGCTGCATAGCCTCCGACCCCCCCGTCGCCCAGCGCTTCACGCGCCGACCGCCACGTCGAACGTGACCTCGTCGTGGAACACGTCGGCGCTCGCGATGTTGACCTTCACCTTCGCCGCCCCGGCGCGGGCCCAGACGAGGTCGTGCACGCTCCACGAGCCGTCGCCCAGCAGGTGCGCCTCGTGGACCTCGGTGCCGTTGAGCCCGGCGTAGGAGACCTCGGCGCTGACGCAGGAGAGAACGGGGTTGCCGCAGGTGTTGTTGGCGAGCCGCTTGCCGGTGGCGGCCTCCTCGATGAAGAGGGTGAGGGCCGAGCTGCCGCCCACCCGCGCGGCGGGCTCGACGAGCAGGTGGACGAGGTAGGTGTCGCCCTGCTGCGCCAGGACCGGGGCCTGCGCCTCGGCGGCGGGCGGGGAGACGGAGGTGAGGAAGCCGGCGAGCACCAGCACCACCGCGCCGAGGGCGGCCTCCACGGCGACCGCGGCGCGCAGCTCCGTGCCTTGGAGCGCGAGGGGGCGCACCCGGCCGCCGCTGGCGCGCCGCGCGGCCTTCTGCATCCGCCCCGCGAGGCCGGCGGTGGTGGGCTCCTCCAGGAAGACGTAGCGGTTGACGGCGGCGATGGCGACCATGAGCGCGGCGAGAGCCATCTTGCCGGCGAGGAACGCCCCGTACGCGCTCCCCAGGGTGGCGCCCGGGTGGAGGATGCCGTCGCGGCCCAGGATGGCGAGCGCCAGGATGGCGCCGGTCGACCACAGGATGACGACGCAGGCGAGGGCGAGGGTGCCGTAGCGGATGCCGAGGGCGCGCAGCTCGGCGGGCGGGGTGCCGTCGCGGCGCGCGCGGTGCAGCGTCACGAGCAGGAGGGCGAGGCTGCCCACCCACGTCGAGGTCGCGGCGAGGTGCAGCAGGTCGAGCGCGACGGTGGCGGGGCCGTCGCTGGAGCCGTGGCCGAGGCGGGCGGCGCCGAGCCCCGCGCCCAGCAGCAGGGCGACGGCGGCCCAGGGGCCGGTGCGGGTGGGGCGCGCCTGTGCGAGCATCGCCATCGCCCAGGCGCCGAGGCCGAGCAGCAGGCGGGCGAGCAGGACGCGGCCGACGGCGGAGCCGCCGAGGTGGCTCCAGCCGATGCCGGTCTCCGCGACCGTGATCTGGGCGAGCAGCAGCGTCCCGGCGAGGTGCAGCGCGGTGCCCCACGCGATGGCGGAGCGGGCGAGGCGCTCCACGTGCGGGGCGCGGCGCACCCAGGCGAGGAAGGCGGCGCCGCCGAAGGCGAGGCTGAAGCCGGCGTAGGCGAGGGAGCGCGACAGGGCGGACGGGGCGTCGAGGCGGTTGACGCTCTGCGCCGCGGAGCCGGGCGGGGTGAAGGCGCCCACCGCGAAGCCGACGGTGCCGGCGGTGTGGTGGCCGTCGGTGCCGGAGAGCACCTCCCAGGCGATGGTGTAGGCGCCGTCGGGGAGGTTGGCGCGCAGGTGGATGCGCAGCACCGGCCGGCTGCCGGGGTCCACCTTGAGGTCGTCGAGGTCGACGCGGGCGCCGGAGGTGTCGGTCACGGTGACGTGGCTGCCGGCGGGGTCCACCGGCTCGGTCATGGTGAGGGTGACGAGGCCGGGGGCGGCGTCGAGGCGGGCGCCGGCGCGGGGCTCGCTGCTGGCGAGGTTCGAGTGCGCCGCCGCACTGGGCAGCAGCGCGAGCAGGGCGAGCGTCAGGGCGGTTGCGGCAAGTGGCGCCCGGGCCCGCATTCAGGCCCGCCGGCGGAGGGCGGCGCCCAGGAGGGCCACGGCCAGCAGGAGGGCGGCGGGCGCGGGGCTGCCCTTGGAGGTCTCTTGGCTGGTGGCGGTGCCGGACGTGGTGCCGGCCCCCGCCTCCTGCACCGTGTAGGGGACCTGGAGCTGCGTGCGGCCGCCGAGGTCGGTGGTCGCCGTGATGGTGAGGGTCCCGCTGGCGCCGGCGCGGTCGCCGTGCAGGTTGAGGTGCAGCACCGTCGCGGCGTCGCCCTCCAACGCGATGTCGACCTGCGGCCTGTACTCGACGTCCATCCCGTCGCCGCCCGCGTGGAAGCGCGCCGTGACGCCGTCGGCGCCGGTGGCCGTCACGGTGATGGTCTGCGCGGTGCGGTGCAGGCTGTTCTTGAGGGTCAGCATGAGGGGCCGCGGCAGGTCTTGGCCGACGGTGGCCGCCTGGGTGCCGCTGGGGCCGCTGAGCGCCGCGTAGTAGCTGGGGCCGCGCAAGGTGTAGTCGGGCTTGGTGTAGACCGTGGACGCGTCGCCGCCGGTGCAGGGGGTCACGGTGTTCGAGCAGAGGCCGGGCAGGGTGTCGCCCGCCTTGCCGCCGACGTCGGAGCGCATGGCGAAGCCGGAGAGCTTGTCGCCGACGCCCACGCCGAGGCTGGAGAGGCGGACCTTGCCGAGGACGGCGAAGCGGGTCCCGTCCTGGATGGCCTTGGCGCCCTCCACGCTGTCGAAGCCGCCCGCGTTGGTGAACGTGCTGTCGTCCGTGGTGCGGACGGAGAGGGTCCTCGAGCCGGCGGGGCCGCTCAGCGTGAGCACGTCGGTGACGGGGGAGCCGGAGGAGGGCCTGCCCTTGTCGAGGACGAAGCGGAAGACCAGGAAGTCCTGCACCTCCTGCACGTCGAGGGCGATGAGGTCGTCGCCGTTGCGGCAGTCGTTGAGGCTCTGCGTGGGGCCGCAGTCGTCCGAGTAGTCGGCCAGCAGGCGCGTGAACGGCTCCGGCGGGGCGGGCGCGCCGTGCGCCGACGCGGCGGGGGCGAGGGCGGCCAGCAGGGCGCAGGCGCACAGGAGGGTGGGGACGCGCATCAGGGCACCGCTGGCGCGGGACGAAGGGGTGGGGGAAAAAGCGTTCTTGTCGCGTCCGCGCACCGTCACCACCGCCTGCGCCCCACCGCGGCCGCCGCGAGGCCGAGCGCCAGGAGGCCCAGCGGGAGGGCCGGGCTCTTCTTGGTGGGGGACGCGGACGGCCCGCCGCTGGGGGTGGCCGTGGTGTTGCCTGCGCCGGCCCCCTCTGCGTGGGCGCTGGTGACGGGGAGGGTGAGGCCCGCGTAGCCGCCCAGGTCGGAGGCGACGGTCACGTTGAGGGTGGAGGCGGGGCCGCGCACCGTCAGCGTGACCGTCCTGCTGGCGACGGCGTCGAGGGTGACCGCCGTCGGGTCGCTCTCGGCGCCGAGGCCGGGGCCGCCGGCGCGCACGGTGACGAACTGGGCCAGCGTGGCGAGCGGGTTGGTGAGCGTGAGGGTCAGCCTGGCCGCGGCGTGGCTGGTGTCGAGCCCCTGCCGGTCAGCGCTCACGTTCAGCAGGTGGGCGGGCCCGGCGAGCGTGTAGGTGCCCGCCTCCCCGCCCATGAGGTCGCCGGGGCCGGAGGGAGGCTCGTCCGGGACGAAGGGCACCGGCTGGTCCTGCTCGCCGGCGGGGAACCAGGTGCCGGGCATGAGGTCGCCCCGCTTGTCGCCCGCGAAGCTGGTCACCTGGAGGTCCGTCAGCACGTCGCCGGGCTTGGCGCCGAGGCGGTCGAGCGCGACCCATGCCTCGATGGCCTTGGCGTGGCCGTCGCCGATGGTGTCGGTGGAGACGAACACGCGGTCGACGTCGCTGGAGGCGTAGGCGAGCCCGTCCCCCTTCAGGGTGAGCGCCTTGGGCTGGCCGCCCAGGGTGAAGGAGAGGACGACGGAGCGGCCCGCCTGCTGCGCCACCTCTGCCTGCGCCGTGGTGCGGAAGGCCAGCAGCGCGGTGCCGTTGGCGTCGCGGAGCTCGCGCAGGTCGAGGGCGAGCGGGTCGAGCGCGCCGGAGTCGAGGCCGCCGGGGGCGCAGCCCGCCTCCGTGCAGCCGGCGAAGCCCAGGGCGCCGTCCTCGTCGAGCAGGACGCGGGTGTCGACCTCGCGGGCGCCGGCCGCACCGTGGGCGGCGGCGTTGGGGCCCAGAAGGGCGGCGGCCAGGAGGGTGACTACCGCCAGGGCCGGTTTTGTCATGGATTGAACCACATGGGCGCCGACATAAGGTTTGTCATCCTTTGAACGTCCTGGCCCCAGCGTGGCCCCCCTTCGCCCCTTCCCCCCGGCCCGTGCCTTCCTCGCGCTCGCCCTCCTCGTCCTCCCCGCCCTCGCCGGGTGCTCGGGGCCGCAGGAGCCGCAGGGGGAGATCGTCGGCTCCACCGGCATCGCCTTCGCCTACCGCCCCCTCGCCGCCCAGAAGGGCACCGAGCTCCTCTGGACGACGCGGGTGGTCAACCAGGAGAACACGACCTCGGCCCCGGCGACGCTCCACCTCGCCATCAAGTCCTCGCGCACCGCCCTGGTGACGGAGAGCAGCGCCCCCATCGCCGCCCTGCCCCCCCGCGGCTCGGCCGAGGTGCAGGCGCGCACGCCCTACGACGGCATCGGCGACTACAGCGGCACGGCGGAGATCCGGGTCGGGGCGCGGGTGGTGGCGCGCGCCGTGGTGTTCTTCGAGCAGTGCCAGCTCTGCTGACCCCAACCGGGCCCAACCGCGACGGTCGCGAAGACCGCCAGGACTTTCCCCAACGTTCGCGGGGTTCGCGGTCAGGGGGTCAGGCGAGCTTCTGCTGGATGAGCGCCTTGACCTCGGGGAGGCTCTTGCCGGCCTCGGCGATGCCCAACTCGCGGGCGGTGCGGCGCACCTGCTCCTCGGACGGCCCGGGCACGGCGGCCTCGGCCTCGGACTTGGCGGCCTCGGTGTCGAACTCCCGCTTGGCCTTGCTGAACTCGCCCTTGGCGCGCCCCAGCGAGCGGGCCAGCTTGGGGATCGCCGTCGCCCCGAACAGGATGAGGATGACGATGACGATGAGGACGAGCGGCTCTGCCTCCAGGAGGGCCATGCGCGGGCCACGGGGGCTTCGCTTATACGTTGTGCGGCTCGGCCCGGCGGAGCGGTCGCGGCCAGGAAAATCCCGCGCGGCCGCGTCGTGGGCGGAGGAAGCGCAGCACCTGGATCGGCCGGGCCCGAGCGCGGAGCGTCCACGGCTACGCTCCGGACAAGGGCGCACCCGTCCCAGGCAGGGGGACGCTGCAAGCCGCCCGCCAACAACCCTAAGTCCGCGCCGCCGTGCGCACCCCTGTGCGGGTCGTCTTCGTCGGTCGCCACCGCGTCGTCTGGCGCCGGCTCCTGCTCTACGTCGTGACCCTCGGCGTCAGCCGCCGCGTCTGGCTCTACCGCGTCAACAAGGAGCTGGACGGCCACGAGGCGCTCGCGTTGCGGCACGGCCTCAACGCCTTCCTGCTCTGCCTGCCCGTCGTCGGCCCCACCGTCGTCACCTTCCAGACCGCGCGCCGCACCCGCGCCATGCTCGCCGGCTCCGGCATCCCCTACGGCCCGCCTGCCCTGGTGTGGGCCGCCACCCTCGTCCCCATCCTCGGCAACCTCTTCTTCATCGCGTGGGAGCAGGGCCGCCTCAACCGCTTCTGGGCCTTGGAGCGCGGCAGCACGGCGCACGGCGTCGAGGTGGACATCGACCTCAGCCAGGACCCCGGCTTCGTCGTCGAGCTGGGCCGCGCCCTCAAGGAGTCCTACCACGCCAGCAGCCGCTTCGACGCGCGCAAGAACGCCCGCCGCGCGCGCTGGCAGGCCCGCGCCCAGTCGCTCCAGCAGACCCGCGCCGAGCGGCTGGCGGTGCGGGAGGCCGGCGGCTCAACGCCCGTCCTGCCGTGGCTGCGCCCCAAGCGCCCCGGGCTTCGCCTCCTGCACGTCACCTGCGGCCGCTGCCAGGCCGCCTTCGACGTGACGCAGGATCCCACCGCCGACACCCCCGTCGTCTGCCCCGCCTGCGGCCAGACCGAGGTGCTGCCGAGCCTGCACGCCGACCCGCTCGCGCTGCGCCAGCCTGCCACCGTCCCCACGGTCAAGGTCGTCTGCCCGCAGTGTGGCACCAGGTTCCAGGCCGTGCGCAACCTGCGCGGGCCGACGCCGCTCAGGTGCCCCGCGTGCGGCAGGGCGGACGAGCTGCCTGCGCCAAGCCCGGATGCGGAGCCGGCGGCGAAGGGGAAGCGCAAGGCGAAGGCCGCCGCCTGACCCTAACCGCGAAAGGCGCGAAGACCAGGAAACTTCCTCCTAATTTCGTGGGTTTCGTGGCCAGAAGGTCCGGGCATCCGTGGTTTGGTCGTTGCTACAGCCAGCCGCCGATGGTCGGAGCGTCGAGGAACGCCGCGTCGTAGAACCGCTCCGCCTCCGCCGCAAGCTCCGCCTCGGGCACGCCCAGCCTGAGCAGGATGGCGCAGCGCACGCGCAGGTCCGCCGCCATCTCCCGCAC
>JBHELM010000186.1:0-9174 GCA_046352715.1 Thermoplasmatota archaeon
CCGGTGTTCGACGACCTCTGGGACCGCTTCCCGCACACGACGCTGACGGCCTGCGGCCGCGAGGTCGGGCTGCCCGACGGGCAGATGGGCAACAGCGAGGTCGGCCACCTGAACATCGGGGCGGGACGCGTGGTCCACCAGGACTTCATGCGCATCAACAACGCCGTGCGCGATGGCACTTTCGGGAGGGAGGCGGGGATCCAGGCCGCCTTCGCGCACCTGCGCCGCACCGGTGGGCGCCTGCACCTGATGGGCCTGCTGGGGCCAGGGGGCGTGCATGCGCACCAAGACCACTTCGGTGCCGCGCTCCGCGCCGCCGCGCAGGAGGGGGTGCAGGAGGTCTGGGTGCATCCCGTGGGGGATGGCCGCGACACGCCACCCCGTTCAGCCCTCGGCTTCCTGCAGACCTTGGACGCGCAGATCAAGCAAGCCGGGGTCGGCCGCATCGCCGACTTCGTGGGGCGCTACTACGCGATGGACCGCGACACCCGCTGGGAGCGCATCCAGGCCGCGTACGACCTCTACACGCAGGGCAAGGGGCACAGGGCCGCGTCGGCGCAGGCCGCTGTCGAGGCCGCCTACGCGCGCGGCGAGGGAGACGAGTTCGTGCAGGCCACCAGCGTCGACCCCAAGGGAACGGTGCGGGCCGGCGACGCGGTGCTGTGGCTCAACTTCCGCCCCGACCGCAGCCGCCAGGCAACGCGCGCCTTCATGGACCCCGGCTTCGCAGGCTTCCCCCGGCGGCAGGTGCCGGACCTCGCGTGGGTCTGCATGACGCGCTACGACGACGCCTTCAACGCCTTCCCCGGCGTCTCGGTCGCCTACCCCCCGCAGGCCGTCCACGACTGCCTCGCCGAGCACCTCTCCAAGCTTGGCCTGACGCAGTTCCACACCGCGGAGACGGAGAAGTACGCCCACGTCACCTACTTCCTCAACGGCGGCCGCGAACCGCCGTTCGAGGGCGAGACGCGCAAGCTGGTGCCCAGCCAGAAGGTCGCGACCTACGACCTGCGGCCGGAGATGTCGGCGGGGCAGGTGACGGACGAGGTGCTGCAGGCGATGGGCTCCGGCGGCTACGACTTCGTGGTGGTCAACCTTGCCAACCCCGACATGGTGGGGCACACCGGCAAGCTCGACGCCACCATCCAGGCGGTCGAGTTCACGGACAACTGCGTCCACCGCCTCGCCAGCGTCGCCACCGAGCTCGGCTTCGTGGCGCTCATCACGAGCGACCACGGCAACGCGGAGGAGATGTGCAAGGTGACGGCCGACGGCGGCCGCGGCGAGCCCGTCACGAAGCACACCATGAACCCCAGCCCACTGATTCTGGTCAACGGCAGGCCGGGCGAGCGGCTGGCGGAGTGGGGCGCGCTGGAGAACGTGGCGCCGACGCTGCTCGATTTGATGGGGCTCCCGATTCCGGCCGCGATGACTGCCAAGAGCCTGGTCGTGCGCTCCAACTAAACCACGAATTCCACGAATTTCACGAAGCCCGCTCTTGCCCAGGATTCGTGCCATTCGTGGAATTCGTGGTTTACCCATCGGGCCGTCGGGCGCAAGACTGAAAAGAAGGAGGCCCTCGAAGTCGCCATGAACAGGAACGTCCCCGCCGGCGCCATCGAGGACGCGGGCTACACCAGCGTCGACCCGGCGCCGCCGCTGGACGGCAAGGCGACGGACCACCGCAACCGCGTCGCCGAGCTGCGCGCCCGGCTCACCGACCGCTCGCTGCCGATGTTCCAGCGGATGCGCTGCGTCTTCACCCTGCGGAATCTAGGCGGCAGCGCTGCGGTGGACGCATTGGCCGCCTGCTTCGACGACCCGAGCGCCCTGCTGCGGCATGAGGTCGCGTACGTCATGGGCCAGATGCAGGACCCGCACGCAATCCCCGCCCTGACTCGGACGCTGATGAAGGAGGACGAGCACGTCATGGTGCGGCACGAGTGCGCGGAGGCGCTGGGCGCCATCGGACAAGCCGAGTCCGTCCCGGTGCTGGAGCGCTACATCCACGACCCGCACCCCGAGGTGTCGGAGTCCTGCTTCGTGGCGCTCGACCTCATCGCGTGGGTGAACTCGAAGGACCTGGAGTACGCCGACGCGTGAGACGCGCAGTCGCGGAAGACGCGGAACCCACGGAAACAGAGGGGCCTCCGCGCCTTCCGCGGTTCGTGGCGGGCGCATGGAAGCATCCGTTCCCCTCCCCGTCACCCTTATTGTCACCAGCTTTGTAACCAACTCCGTGGGCGAGGAGGATGGGGAGGCCACGCCGCTGGAGGCACCGCGCCGCTTCTCCCGCGAGGCGACCCTGCGCGACCGCATCGTGGAGCACCTGCGCAGCCACGACCACGACTCCATCAGCGGCATCGCCCGCGCGCTCTCCGACGGCCGCGCGGCGCCCATCCACCGCCTCACCGTGGCGGGCTACCTGCAGGCGATGGCGGAGGCCGGCATCCTGAGGGAGCTGGAGCGGCCGCCGAGCAAGGAGTACAAGCTGGCCAACCCGGAGGCGCACTGGAGCCTGCACCAGCGCGTCCACCGCGCGCTTTCGGACAGCCCCCGCAGCGAGGCGGACAAGGCGCGGCTCGCCCTCGCCACCCTCCAGACCGTCCTCGGCCGCCCGGTGTTCCAGGCGGAGCTGTCCCACGCCGGCTTCGGCACGCTGCCCCCCGGCCTCGACAAGGTGGTGGTGGGGGACGCGACGCGGCGCATCTACCGCGACCTGTTCAGCCGCCGCGCCAGCCCCCGCATCGACATCCCGCTGCGCGACCCGCTCTTCGCCCTCCCCGCCGGCGACCCGCTGCTCGGCAGCGCCGCGGTGGAGGAGCTCGTCCGCAAGGTCTTGGTGAAGGCCACCGGCGCCGAGCACCTGCTGGCCGAGCGGCCCGCCGGCCCCGCGCAGGCGCAGCTTGCCCTGGGGGGCGCGCAGTGACGCAGACGCCGCTGGAGCGCGAGGTGTTGGCCCGCGTCACGCCGACGCCGGAGGAGGAGCGCGCGATGCAGGCCACCGCCGCCGACCTCGTCGCCCGCCTGGACGAGCAGTTGCGCCGCGAGAGGCTCCCCGGCCACGCCAGCGTGCAGGGCTCCGTCGCCAAGGGCACCTGGCTGCGCGGCAGCGCCGACGTCGACCTCTTCCTCCTGCTCGACCCCAGCGTCCCGGAGTCGCGGCTGGAGCAGATCGCCCTCGCCGTCGGCCCCCGCGTCCTGGAGGGGTGCCACAAGCGCTACGCGCAGCACCCCTACGTCATCGGGTCGTTCAAGGGCCTCCAGGTGGACCTCGTCCCCGCCTACCAGGTGCCGGCGGCCTCCGCGAAGATGAGCGCCGTCGACCGCACGCCGTTCCACACCGCCTGGGTCCGCGAGCGCCTGGCGGGGAAAGCGGGCGAGGTGCGGCTGGCCAAGAAGTGGATGAAGGGCGTCGGCGCGTACGGGGCGCAGACGGCGCTCGGCGGCTTCAGCGGCTACCTCGTCGAGGTGCTGGTCGCGCGCTTCGACTCCTTCGCCGGCGTGGTGGACTGGCTCGCCGCCGGCGCCGTGGTCCGCCGCATCGCGCTCGGGCCCGACCAGGCGAAGGACGACGTTGCGCCGCTCGTCGTGGTGGACCCGGCCCGCAACTGCGCCGCCGCCGTCAGCGAGCCGACCCTTGCGCTCGCCATCGACGCGGCCCGCGCCTACGGCGCCAAGCCCAGCGTGAGGTTCTTCGAGCCCGCGCCGCCCCGCGCCGAGCCGCCCGCCGCGCTGCACGAAGCGCTCGCCGCGCGCCACGAGGCGTGGATGGGGCTCCTGCTGCGGCCGCGCACGCCCCGCCTCGACATCGTGTTCCCCCAGTTCCAGAGGGCCGCCCGCTCCGTCGAGGCCGCTCTGGAGGCCGCCGGGTTCCCCGTCCGCAAGGCCACCGCCACGGCCAACGCCGCCGAGGACGCCGTCCTGCTCCAGTGGCTCGCGAGCGGCGCCGAGCTGCCCGCCACCCGCGTCCACCTCGGCCCGCTCGACGGCGGCGCGCCCAACGTCCTGCGCTTCCGCGAGAAGTGGGGCGCCAGCCCGGAGGCCGCGAGCCCCGTCCGCGTGGGGCTCAACGGCCGGCTGGAGGTCACGCTGCACGTCCGCCACCGCACCGCGCCCGCCTGGCTGCGCGACCACCTCAAGGCCCTGCCGCTGGGCAAGCACCTCCAGGACGCGATGCCCGACGCGCGGCTGCTCGACGACCCCGCGCAGGCCCCGCCGGAGTGGGGCCCCGCCGTCTCCGACCTTGTGCTGGGCCGCCGGCCCTGGGAGCGCTAGATGCGCCTGCACGTCGTCAGCCAGCACGAGCTGCGCGGCCGCCCCTCCCTCGTCGCCGCCTCCGACGCCGGCCTCGTGGAGGTTCCGCTCGACGGGGAGTTCCGCTGGCGGGTCGACGGGATGCGCACCTGCGTCGGCAAGGCCCAGGGCGGCGCGCACCTCCCCTGCCCCGGGCAGCGCATCGTCACGGTGGACGCGCAGTGCGCCGCCTGCAACGGCCACGAGTCGCCGGAGTGCGTCTTCGAGCCGCGCTGCCAGGCCGAGCCCTCCTCCTGCACCTGCGTCGCCTCGTTCAAGGGGGTCGAGCACGTCGTCTACGCCGCCTTCTACGGCCCGCTGCCCAAGGTCGGCCTCACGCAGGCGTGGCGCGTGGAGAGGCGCCTCCGCGAGCAGGGCGCCGACGCCTGGTTCACCATCCAGGGCGGCCTCGACCGCGCCACCGCCCGCATGACGGAGCGCGCCATCGCCCTCCTCTACGGCCTGCCCGAGCACCGCAGCCACCGCGAGGTCCTGCCCCTGCTCGCCCGCCCCGTGCCGTGGGACCTGGTGGAGCGCCGGGCCGACGAGCTGCGCGCCCGCCTGGAGGGCCGCTACGCGGTCGAGCGCGCGACCCACCGCATCGAGAACCACCCCGTGCAGCAGCCTCTCGCTGGGACGCCGCGCCGCGCCCCCACCCACGGCGAGCACGCCGGCACCTGGCTGGGCGCCAAGGGCAACCACCTCTTCTACACCGAGGCGCCGCGGCCGGGGCGGCTTGCGGTGGGGTCGCCTCCGATTGTTGGGCTCAAGCGGAGCGACCTGCTGGGGCGACACGTCACGGTACTGGAACAATGAACCCACTGAACCACCGAAGCTGTTTCAGTGGGACGCGGACAGACCGTGCCGCTCTCGTCGCCCTGCTAACCTAGGTTTAGTGGGTTCATCGTTCCAGGGCAGGGGGCGCGCGTTTCTCCAGACGACACCCTCATATCGCTCCAGCGGTCCACCAGAGGCAGGAACATGGCGGTCTCCCTCGAGCGGGTCAAGATTCCCGAGCTGCATCCGGCGGTGCGCGTCAAGACCTACGACGAGGCCATCCTGGGCTACACCCGCAAGCTCGCCGTCGCCGAGGCGATGCGCTGCATCGACTGCAAGACCAAGCCCTGCACCTACGCCTGCCCCGCCCTCACCCGGGCGCCGGAGTACATCCAGGCCATCGCCGCCGCCGACTTCGACAAGAGCCTCGCCATCGCCCTGGAGACCTATCCGCTGCCGGGGACGCTGGGGCGCACCTGCTTCCACCCGTGCGAGGACTCCTGCGTCGTCGGCTTCAAGGGCGAGCCCATCGCCATCTGCACCCTCAAGCGCGCCGCCTTCGACTACGGCCAGTGGCCCGCCATCGCGCGCCCGCCGCCCACCGGCAAGACCGTCGGCGTCGTCGGCTCCGGCCCCGCTGGATTGCAGGTCGCCTACGACCTCGCCCGCATGGGGCACGCCGTCACCGTCTACGAGGCGCTGCCCAAGCTCGGCGGCATGCTCACCGTCGGCATCCCGGAGTACCGCCTCCCCCGCGACGTCATCGAGCGCGAGCTGGCGAAGCTGGGGGAGTGGGGCGTCCAGTTCGTCACCAGCTGGCGGCTGGGCGACGGCCACACCCTCGACGAGCTGGCGGCGGCGCACGACCTCGTCTTCCTCGGCGTCGGCTGCCACGCCCCCAAGGAGATCCGCGTCCCCGGCGAGCGCAGCAAGGGCGTCACCCACGCCGTCGACTGGCTGCGCCGCCTCGAGCTGGGCGAGCGCTACGGGCTCACCGGCCAGCGCATCGTCATCATCGGCGGCGGCTCCACCGCGATGGACGTCGCCCGCAACGCCATCCGCCTGGGCGCCAAGTCGGTCCACATCGTCTACCGCCGCGGCCGCCGCGAGATGACCGCGAGCCCCGAGGAGGTCGTGCAGGCGCGCGACGAGAACATCAAGTTCCTCATGCTCGCCAACCCCATCCAGATCCTCACCCGCGACGACGGGCACGTCAAGGCCGTCGAGTGCGTGCAGATGGAGCTGGGCGCCCCCGACCGCGCCGGCCGCCGCACGCCGGAGCCCATCGAGGGCAGCGAGTTCCTCCTCGGCGCCGACCAGGTGGTCCTCGCCGTCGGCCAGAATCCCAGCCCGGTCGCCGACGCCCTCGCCGGCAAGGTCGCGCTCACCAAGTGGGGCGACATCGTCGTCGACCCGCGCTGCCGCACCACCCACCCCAAGGTCTACGCCGCCGGCGACATCGCGATGGGGCCCAGCAGCATCATCGAGGCCATCGCGCAGGCCCGCAAGGCGGCGCAGGCGATGGCGGAGGAGTTGGCCGGCAAGCCGGTGGTCGAGCTGGCGGGACACTAGGGGGAACGGGCGTGCGCCTGCCCGACACCACCGACACCGTGCCCAGCCGCCGCATGAGCGTCGCCCGCGGCACCCTCTCCGGCGCGGGCACGGCGCCCGCCGACGCCGTCGCCACGGCGCAGGTCGCGGCGCTTCAGGCCGTGAAGGACGCAGCGCGCATCGTCCCCACCCTCGCCCCGTTCCACGCCACCGACGCGTTCTGCGACGTCGCGGCGGAGGGGGGCGCGCTCCACTGCACGGTGACGGTGCAGGGCTACGCCAGGACCCGGCTCTCGGGCGCGGCGCTGGCGGGCGCGGCGGCGGCGCTGCTGTCGCTGCTGGAGTCGCTGGGCCATCCGCAGGGCGCCCGCATCGAGGCGCTGCACACGGTCCAGGTCGTCGAGGGTTGAGAAGGAGGAAAGGCAGAGCGGCGTGCCAGGGGCAAGCGCATAGGCTGGGCGCGGTCGGTCGTCATGGGTCTCGGAGGCGTGAAGGGGGCGGTTTCTCGCTCCCTGAGCGCCAATCAGCATCCAATCAACCGCTAAATAGCGTTTATTCTTAGCGTTTTGCCTGACTCCCCTTCAAATAGAAACGGCCGCGTCGGGGCGGCAATGGGCCGCAAGCCTGCGCCGAAGGGCACCCGCCGCTCGCCGCGCGCCAGCGTCGGCATCACCTGGGGCCTGGCCGACGAGATCGACGCCTTGGTGCGCAACCCGCGCTTCGGCTTCACCGACCGCAACGACTTCGCCAACCGCGCCTGCGCCGAATTGGTAGAGCGCTGCCGCGGCGTCCTCTTCGAGGAGCTGGTCGCCAAGGCCATCCAGGAGGGCCGGCCCGCACCCCTGGAGGAGCTGCGCAAGCTCGGCTTCCGCCTTCCCCTCCCTCAGGAGAACGCCGGGTCGAGGCCGTCACCGGCCAGGTAGGCGCTGGCGAAGCTGCCACGCGCGGCGCGGAACCAGGCGTCGCCGACGAGCGGGTCGTACACCGGCTTCCTGACCTCCTGGGTGAAGGCCAGCGCGTCCGCCGTCGCCGCCCGGCGCAGCCACGCCACGGCGTCCTGGTGGCGCGCCAGCATCATCGCGCTGCTGCTTGCCATCGCCGCCACCTCGAAGCTCTCCGGCCCGGGCGGCATCAGCGTGAACACGCCGTCGAGGGCGTCGAGCGCGGCGGCGTAGTCGCCCCGCTTGACCAGGATGGCGGCCTCCAGCAGCCGCGCGTCGGTGGAGTCGGGGAACCAGCGCAGCGCCTGCCGGACCCGCCGCCGCGCGCTGCGCAGCCGGCTCGCCGTGGCGGCGTCGCGGGCGAGCGCCCAGAACCCGGTGCCGCGGCGCTCGCGCCAGGTCAGCGGCTGCGCCAGCAGAGGCGCCGTCCCCCAGCTTGCGTCGCGCCCCAGGCGGGCCCGCCGCGCCTCGGCGGCCCCCCACAGCACGAGGAGGAGGCCCAGTGCCCACGCCACCGGCTGCGCGGCGGCGGGAAGGCGAGGGGCCGTGACGAGCGCGACCGCGGCGCCGTCGACGGAGACGCTGGCGGCCTCACCGTCCAGGGTGACGGCGAACGGCTTGCCCGTCCCGGCGCCCCACAGCCCCAGCGCCGCGTCGCCCTCGACGCCGACGGAGTTGCCGCGCAGCGCCACCAGGTGCCCGGCCGCGTCGAGGCGCCCCGACGCCACCTGAACCAGGAGGCTGCGGGTCACGAGCGTGCTGCCGCTGCCCGTGTAGAGCAGCGCGCCCGACGCGCAGAGCGCCGGGATGGAGAGGGTGCCGCCGGTGGCCACCAGGTAAAGCTCCTCCCGCGCGCGGACGTGGCCGCTGGGATCCGGCGCCCACGACGGGTGGTCGCCGCTGCGCAGGTCGGTGTCCCCGCTGGCGGACTCCAGGGTGGCGTTCCACGCCCACAGCGAGAGCGTGAAGTTGCCTGTGACCTCGACCGCGGCGCCGTCCAGGCAGCCCCAGCCAACCGCGTGCGTGAGGTCGCGGGCGGCGGCGCCGCGCTGGAGGTTGACGAGGGGCTGGCGCACGACGGCGTCGCGGGTGGCGGGGTGCGCCTGCGCGCAGGGGCTCGCCACGGTGACGCGGGGCGGGTCGAACGGGTCGGTCGCCAGCAGGGTCCAGCGGTAGCCCGCGGCGTTGGCGGTGCCCTCCACCACGGCGTCGGCGTAGGTGCGCGGTGGGTCGGTCGTGGGCTGGACGCGGATGGGATTGACCGGGTTGACGGGGGCGACGCCGGTGCGGTCGGTCTCGACGCGCAGGAGCGGGGCGCGCAGGGTGAAGGCGGGGCTGGCCTGCGCTCCGAGCAGGTCCTGCTGCTCCTGCCAAAGCGCCACGAGCGGGCCCTCGACGCGGGCGGCGTGGGCGACGGCGCCGGTGGCCTCCAGGAGCCCCTGCAGCCGCGACGTGCCGGCGGTGGCGACGGGCGCGAGGAGGAGCAGGGCGAGGGCCAGGGTCGGGAGAAGGCTGCGCGGCCGGGTGCGTCGCATGCGGGCCTCACGCGATGAACGGCAGGCACTCGTCGTAGACGGCGACGGCCACGAACGGGTAGTGTGTGTAGATG
>JBHELM010000187.1:0-8343 GCA_046352715.1 Thermoplasmatota archaeon
GTCACCGGCGAGCTGCGCGCCGTGCGCGGCGTCACCCAGCAGATTGAGAGCGCCGTGGACGCGGGCTGCTCCCGCGCCGTGGTGCCCGAGGCGAACCGCAACGACGTCCTGCTCAACCCGCTCTACAAGGAGCGCGTCGCCCTCACCTACGCCGCCACCCTGGCGCAGGCGCTGGAGGCATCCCTGGAGGGGCCCAAGAAGGCCGCCGTGCTGGCGCGCCTCGACGGCGTGCTCCGCGGCGGCTCCCCGCTCGTCAACGCCCTGCCCAGGCGCCGCGGGAAGTGAGCGCCATGCGCCTGGCCCTCGTGCTGCTGCTGGTCGCCGCGCCCCTCGCGGGGTGCCTCAAGCCGGTCGACGACTACTACGCCTTCGACGCGGACCAGCAGTACAGGAACCCGGGCGTGTTCCCCGGCAACTACACCTTCGGCGTCCACTCCACGGTCCTCAAGGGCGGCGCGCTGCCGCAGGGCGAGCCCGAGGTCGTGCAGTTGCGCTCCACCCTGCCCGCCTACCCCGGCGCCGCGGGCGACACGACCGACGGCGTGGTGCTCATCACCATGGCCATCTGGCGGCCGCAGAACATCACGGAGAAGCTCCCCATCGTCATCGACGCGGGCCCCTACTTCGAGGAGACCACCTGCCTCGCCTACGCGCGCGCCTACGTCGGCTCCGTGGACCTCGTGCAGGCGAGCCAGGGCCGCCTCCGGGGCGAGTGCCTGGCGTGGTCCAACATGACCATCGACCAGCCGCAGCAGCGGGGGCCCTTCCTGCTCGCCAACTACCTGCCGCGCGGCTACGCCGTCGCCCAGGTCGCGGTGCGCGGCACGGGGACGAGCGGCGGCTGCATGGACCTCATGGGCCCCGCCGAGGTGCACGACCTCGACCAGGCGGTGACCTGGCTGGCGGAGCGGCCGTGGTCGAACGGCAACGTCGCGATGATTGGCGCCTCCTACGACGGCTCGACGCCGTGGGAGGTCGCCAGCACCGGCAACCCGCACCTCAAGCTCATCATCCCCGACTCCGGCCTGCCCGACGTCTACGGGCTCATGTTCCACAACGGCAGCGCCGAGACCCGCGCCCCCATCATGCACGACGAGGTCTACTGGCCCTTCGGCTTCACGCCGCAGTTCCCCTACGACCAGGCGCCGGTGGCCGTCCCGCCCACGCCCGCGCTCCCGCCCGAGGTGCCGGCCAGCCTCCCCGGCAAGCCCGGCGTCCCCGGCGCCAACGCCGCCGGCCGCGCCCCCTACCAGGAGCGCCAGAACCTGCTCTGCCCCGAGGTCTACCGCGGCGCCCTGATGGGGCAGGCGTCGGTCCTGACCGGCTCCCGCAACGCCGAGGCGGCGGACTACTGGGCCCTGCGCGACCACCGCCAGGCGGTCCTTGACAACTACAAGGGCGCCGTCTTCTTCGTCCACGGCCTGCAGGACTGGAACGTCGACCCCCACTCCGCCATCCCGTTCAACGCCGCCCTGCGCGCCAAGGGGGTGGAGATGAAGGAGTGGTACGGCCAATGGGACCACGCCTTCCCCGACACCCGCTGCAGCGCCCGCACCCCCGCGTGGGTGGTGGCGCCCTGCCGCCTCGACTTCGCCGAGGTCCTGGGCCGCATGCTCGACCGCACCCTCAAGGGCAACGCCACGGTCGACACCGGCCCGCCCATCCAGGTGCAGGACAACCTCGGCTACTGGCGCAACGCCGACGCGTTCCCGCCCACCGACCCCGAGTGGCTGGAGCTGCGCCTCACCGCCGACCACCGCCTCGCCGACGCGCCCTCCGCGGAGGCCATGGTGGAGCTCCAGTCCGGCACCACCGCGCTCCCCGGCAACTACGTCGAGCTGCGCAGCGAGCCCCTGGAGCGCGACCTGCACCTCTCCGGCCTGCCGCGCCTGCAGCTCCCCTTCCAGACGCAGGGCTCCGGCGGCGAGCTGGCTGCGTGGCTGTTCGACGAGGGCGCCAACGGCACCGTCCTGGCCGCCTGGTGGGACGACCACACGCGCGACGGCGGCGGCTGGGTCGCCTCCACCCTGCGCGACCCCCTGCTGGGCCGCGCCCAGATGAACCTCCTCTACCACGACGGCGGCGAGACCGCGCAGCCCGTCGCGCCCGGCCAGCGCTACACGGCGCGCATGGAGTTCGAGCCGCTGGAGGCCTTCGTCCCCAAGGGCCACCGCCTCACGCTCTGGCTGTTCCAGGGCCACGCCAACGACCACCAGGACAGCATGACCCCCGCGCAGGTGCAGGTCTTCCTCGGCGGCGACGCCGTGCTGCGGCTGCCGCGCGTCGACGTCGACCCGACCACCGTGTTCCCGGTGCCGGGCGTCCACCTGCCCGACCTGGCCAGCCTCGACCGCCGCATGGTCGAGAAGCCGGCGGCCCCGCCCACCTCCACCCCGCCCCCCGTGTGACCCATGATCGACTCCGAACGCTCCACCGGGACGCTGCTGCTGGGCCTGCTTGCCGCCGGCCTGCTGGGCGCCTCGCTCGCCGCGCCGTGGTTCCACTACGAGTCCTCGACCGGGCGCCGCACCCCGGCGGGCGGCTTCCAGGACCCCAGCGACACCGGGGCCATCCACCACCGGCTCACGATGGCGCCCTACGCCCAGTCCGGCGACGCGCAGCCGACCCACCCGGAGGACGCGCGGCAGCTCCGCGCCACCATCGGCGCCCTGGCCGCCACCGCGACGGGCTGCCTCGCGCTCGTCGCCCTCGGCGGCGTGCCGTTCCTGTCGCGTGCCATGCCGCGCCGCCTGAGCCTCGCGCTCGCAACCCTGGGCGCGCTGTGCATCCTGGCGGCGCTTCTCGCCGGCTGGGTGTGGCTGCCGCAGACAATGGACGGCTACGGCGTCGACGGCCCCTTCACCAGCAAGGTGCTGGAGGACGGCTACATCCGCACCACCCTCGGCGGGGGCTGGGTCGCCGCTGGGTTGGCCCTCCCCTTCGTGGCCGGCGCGTTCCTGTTCCAGTTCCAGGCCGGCTCCAACGACCCGCGCCAGGTGGAGGCGTTCGCCCGGCCGCAGGCGAAGCAGGGGGCGCACTGATGGGTCAGCCCAGCGCCCTGCGGTGGGGCGTCGCGCTCGCCGCCCTCCTCCTCTGCGCGACCTCCACCTTGGCCGCCGCGACGGAGGAACCGGCGTCCGCTTACGGCTCCAAGGAGGGCGTCAGCTACCTCTTCGCCTACGGGCCCCTGGGCAACGGCGCCCTCGCCTCCGGCCCCGCCTACGACGGCTCGGGCCTGGTGCGCTTCGACGGCTGCGCGTTCGTGCAGCTCCGCCCCGCCTTCGGCTCCGGCCGCATCCTGGCGGTGGGGCAGGTGGACGGCGGCTCCGACCTTCTGCTCCAGGTTGACGAGCTGCGCGGCCCCACCAAGGAGGTCGCCAGCGGCATCGCCACCAACCTGACGGTGGACGGCAGCCTGGAGAACGGCAGCCCGCTTTACCCACGGGTCCTGGCCGACGCGGCGGTGTGGGGAACGGCGCATGGCTACTTCCTCGACCCGGTGCAGGCGCGGCTGGAGAACTTCACCGACCCGGTGGGCGGCGGCTCCGACCTCGCGGCGAGCCTGGTCGTCACCCGGCAGGGCTTCCGCGACAGCGCCACCAACGGCATCCTGAGCGAGGCGGGCGGCTGGTTCGACCCGCACGCCAACGTCGCCGCGGTGCTCAACGGCAGGCCCGAGATCCACCTCCGCATCCGCTCCCCGCCCGGCGCCCAGCCGCAGGGGGCCTCCGCCTCCTTCGCCTCCACGGGCACCATCCCCGACAACGGCAACGGCTACCTGGCGCCCTCCGACCAGCACAACGCCACCTTCTCCCTGTTCAACAGCCGCTTCGGGGGCCAGGCCACGGCGCGGATGGCCGCCACCGCGCTCGCCCCCGCTGGCTCCAACTCCCTGCGCTTCTCCTGGTACTCCCCCACCGGCGAGCTGGTGGGCAGCAAGACCCTGGAGCCCGCCCTCCGCGCCGACGCGCAGGCGGAGCTCGCCTTCCCGCTCTCCCAGTTCGGCACCTACCACGTCGTCGTGTCCGGCAAGGTCGCGCTCGCCAAGTACGCCATCGCCGTCGACCTCGCGGCACCCAAGACCTTCGACCTCAACTTCTGGTGGCACGACGCGCTCCTCGGGGCCGGCGCGACGAACGGCCTCCAGTCGTGCGAGCAGGCGCTGGCCCAGCGCAGCGGCGCCGGGGACACTCCCATCTCCACCCACGTCGGCCGCGAGCGCCCGCCCGGCTTCCCGGTCGGGCTGGTGGCCCTGGCGGTCGCCGGCGCCGCCGCCACTACGATGATGCTGGTCAAGCTCATCACGGAGGCGGCGTCGGAGGCGGCGCTGCGGCGGCAGGGCAAGTGACCGTTCCAACGAACCACGAAGTTCACGAAGCGCACGAACACCACCTTTCGTGAACTTCGTGCAATTCGTGGTTTGAGTAGCCGGTCGGGCGGCGGCATGACGCGGCAGGGCCAACCACCTTGCCGCTGGCCAGAAGCCGGGGCATGGGGCAGGCCGTTTCCAGAATGGCTTAAACCGGCACCCTGGCTCGGCGCCGCATGGAGACCTCGGCGCCCCACGCCACGGGGGCCCTTGCGACGCAGCGGCGCGACCTTTGGTGGGTCGAGCCGGCCATCATCTTCGCCATCCTCATCGGCTTCGTGATGTACGCCACGCTGCGCATCCTCGAGGGCAACGACCTGGCGACCCGGTTCTTCGAGGTCGACAACGGGAACTACCACTACCTCTCCCCCTTCGGCACCCCCGACCTGACCCCGTTCGTGCCCGCCTTCCTGGCCAACCTCCCCGTGGCGGGGGTGTTCTTCACCAACCCCGCGTTCCTCATCCTGCCCATCCCGGCCGGCTTCCGCTTCACCTGCTACTACTACCGCAAGGCGTACTACCGCTCCTTCGTGGCGCGGCCGGCGGCGTGCGGCGTCGAGGCCGTGCAGGGCGTCAAGTACCGCGGCGAGAAGGGGCTCCTGCTCGTGCAGAACGTGCACCGCTACTTCCTCTACCTCGCCATCGCGGTCACGGGCTTCCTGCTCTACGACGCCCTGCGCGGCATCTTCACCCCGCACGGCCTCTACTTCGGCGTCGGCAACGGCATCATGCTGCTGAACGTGGGCCTGCTCGCCGGCTACACCTTCGGCTGCCACTCCCTGCGCCACCTGGTCGGGGGCAAGCTCGACTGCTTCTCCTGCGACGCCCTGAGCCAGACCCGCTACACCTGGTGGCAGTACGTCACCCGCCTCAACCAGCACCACATGTGGTGGGCGATGGCGAGCCTCTTCTCGGTCGCGCTCACGGACGTCTACATCCGCTGGGTCGGGATGCACAATGTCACCACCGTCCTGGGGCTGCCCGCATGACGCCCACTCCTCACCGAGCCACGAATTGCACGAATGCCACGAAACCGACTAGCCTTGCTGCACGGCGTTTCGTGCAATTCGCGAAATTCGTGGTTTCGTCTGGCGGGGTGGCGTAGATGGCCAACCTCCCCACCCCCAAGGAGCACAGCTACGACGTCGTCGTGGTCGGCGCCGGCGGGGCCGGCCTGCGCGCCGCCATCGAGGCCGCCGCCGCGGGGGCCAAGACCGCCCTGCTGTGCAAGTCGCTGCTGGGCAAGGCGCACACCGTGATGGCGGAGGGCGGTGTCGCCGCGGCCCTCTCCAACACCGACCCGCGCGACAACTGGAAGGTCCACTTCCGCGACACCATGCGCGGCGGCAAGTTCCTCAACCACTGGCGGATGGCGCAGATCCACGCCCAGGAGGCGCCCGAGCGGGTGCGCGAGCTGGAGCGCTGGGGCGCCGTCTTCGACCGCACCAAGGAGGGCTGGATCAGCCAGCGCAACTTCGGCGGCCACCAGTACCCGCGGCTGGCGCACGTCGGCGACCGCACGGGCCTTGAGATCATCCGCGCGTTGCAGGACAAGGGGGTCCACTCCGGCATCGACGTGTTCATGGAGCACACCGTGACCCGCCTGTTCACCGACGGGATGGACAACGGGGTGTCACGCATCGCTGGCTGCCTCGCCTACGAGCGCGAGTCGGGCGTCCTGCACGCGTTCACCGCCAAGACCGTCGTGCTGGCCTGCGGCGGCTTCGGCAAGGCGTTCCGCGTCACCTCCAACTCGTGGGAGTACACGGGCGACGGCTACGGCCTGGCCTACGACGCGGGGGCGGAGCTGATGGACATGGAGTTCGTCCAGTTCCACCCCACCGGCATGGTGTGGCCCCCCAGCGTGCGCGGCATCCTCGTCACCGAGGGCGTGCGCGGCGAGGGCGGCATCCTGCGCAACTTCGAGGGAGAGCGCTTCATGTTCCGCTACGTCCCCGAGATGTTCAAGGGCGACTTCGCGACCACCGAGGAGGAGGCGGCGCGCTGGCTGGAGGAACAGGAGCTGCCCGCCGACAAGAAGTCCGGCGCCCGCCGCCCCCCCGAGCTGCTGACGCGCGACGTCGTGGCCCGCGCCATCATGGCCGAGGTGCGCGCCGGGCGCGGCAGCCCGCACGGCGGCGTGTTCCTCGACATCTCGTGGCGCCCCGCCGAGTACGTCAAGCGCAAGCTCCCCTCGATGTACCACCAGTTCAAGGAGCTGGCCGGCGTCGACATCACCGCGGAGGCGATGGAGGTCGGCCCCACCATGCACTACACCATGGGCGGCGTGCGCGTGGACCCCGAGACGCAGATGACCCGCGTGCCCGGCCTGTTCGCCGCCGGCGAGACCGCCGCCGGCCTGCATGGCGCCAACCGCCTCGGCGGCAACAGCCTGAGCGACCTGCTGGTCTTCGGCAAGCGCGCCGGCGAGCACGCCGCGAAGGCCGCCAAGGGCGCCGCGATGCCGCGCATCCCGCCGGAGCAGCTCGCGGCCGCCATCCGGGAGGCCATGGCGCCCCTGGACCGCGAGGCGGGGGAGTTCCCCGCCGTCATCCACGAGGCGCTGCAGGAGACGATGGACCGCAACGCCGGCATGATCCGCTACGAGGCGGACCTCGCCAAGGCCCTCGACGACCTCGCCGCCCTGTGGAAGCGCGCCGCGGCCGTGCGGGCCCCCGGCCACAAGCAGTTCAACCCCGGCTGGCACCTCGCCCTCGACCTGCGCAACATGCTCATCTCCTGCGAGGCCGCGGCGCGCATGGCCAAGCTGCGGCAGGAGTCGCGCGGCGGCCACACCCGCGGCGACTTCCCCGAGACCGACAAGGGCAAGTGGTCGAAGGCCAACAACGTCTGCCGCAAGGGCCCCGACGGCGCCATGCTGGTGGAGTCGGTGGCGCTGCCCGAGTGGCCCGCCGAGCTGCGCGCCATCATCGAGGGGGACGTCGAGGCCATCCGCAACCAGGCCGCAGCACCGAAGGACGTGGAGGCGACCGCGTGACCTTCCATCAAACCACGAATTTCACGAATTGCACGAATCCACGATTGACCCAGGGAGCCGAGGTGGCGGGTTTCGTGCAATTCGTGAAATTCGTGGTTCCGTCGGGGGTGGCCTGATGGCCGACACCACCACCTCAACCGACGCCGGCATCGCCGGCATCCTCGGCGAGTCGAAGGCGAAGGCGGTCGAGTCCGCCGTCACCGGCAAGAACGTGCGCCTCAAGCTGTTCCGCGGCGACGCCTCCGGGGGCGAGTGGACCAGCTACGAGGTCCCCCTCGACACCGGCATGGTCGTCCTCGACGCGGTCCACCGCGTGCAGGCCGGCCCAGCGCCCGACCTGGCGTGCCGCTGGAACTGCAAGGCGGGCAAGTGCGGCTCGTGCAGCGCCGAGGTCAACGGCGTGCCGCGCCTGATGTGCATGACCCGCATCTCCGACCTGCCGGAGGGCGAGCCCATCCAGGTGGCCCCCCTCAAGGCGTTCCCGGTCGTGAAGGACCTCGTCACCGACGTCAAGTGGAACTACGAGCAGAACCGGCGCATCCAGCCCTTCACGCCGCGCGCGATGACGGCGGAGGAGCAGGCCCGCGGCGAGTTCAGGATGCAACAGCGCGACGTCGACCGCGTCCAGGAGTTCCGCAAGTGCATCGAGTGCTTCCTCTGCCAGGACGTCTGCCACGTCCTGCGGACGCACAAGCTGCACGACGAGTTCATGGGCCCCCGCTTCCTGGTGCGCCTGGCCAGCCTCGAGATGCACCCCGCCGACGCCGCCGACCGCCTCAAGACCACATGGGGTGAGGGCGGCATCGGGCTGTGCAACATCACGAAGTGCTGCACCGAGGTCTGCCCCGAGCACATCCACATCACCGACAACGCCATCATCCCGCTCAAGGAACGGGTCGTCGATCGCTTCTACGATCCGTTGAGCCGATTGTTGAGAGTCTTCCGATGAAGATGCTAGCCACGAAGAACACGAAGA
>JBHELM010000188.1:0-9018 GCA_046352715.1 Thermoplasmatota archaeon
CCTCATCGCCTTCAGCACGAGCGGCACCGTCCTGTGGGCCAAGCAGGACCTCAACGGCGGCAACCCGCTCACCTACACGCACCCGGTCATCGTGGACGCCGACCGGGACGGCCGCAACGAGGTGTACTGGGCGGACTGGAACACCATCGGCCACAAGCCCCCCTACAACGAGGCCGACTCCTGGAAGACCACCGGCCCCGCCCACTTCTACCGCCTCGACACCCACGGCAACCTGGTGTGGAAGCAGACGCTGAGCACCTACTGGAACAACAAGGACCTCGCCATCGCGGACGTGGACGGCGACGGCGTGCAGGAGGTGCTCGCCAACGGCCCCGGCACCGGCGGCGACGGCATGTGGTGCCTCGACGCCCGCAGCGGCGCCAAGGAGACCTTCGTGCCCACCACCGGCTGGAAGGTCGCGCGCGGCGCCGTCGTCGGCGACCTCGACGGCAACGGCGGGATGAAATGGGTGGTCGGCGCGGGCTCCGCCGACGGCACCGGCAAGGGCGGCATCCTCGTCTTCGACACGCACGTGCCCTACAGCGCCACCTACCCGCACCTGCCCTACCCCGTCCTGGGCGCAACGCAGCAGGAGCCGCCGCCCCCGCCGCCACCTCCGCCCCCGCCGCCCTCCTCCGGCAGCTTCGCCGCCACCTTCACCATCTCGAACCCGAACGAGTGGTGGGAGGAGGTCTACGTCAAGCCCGCCGACGGCCGCGGCATCGCCAAGGTGGACCTGCGCCTCAACGGCGGCCCCTGGAGCCCGATGAGCAAGTCGAGCTGGGGCTCCTGGACCGTCTCCCAGCACGCCGTCGCCGGCACCAAGGTCGAGTTCCTCGCCACCGACAGCGGCGGCTCGCAGAGCCAGAGCCTCGCGTTCACCTGGCTCAACGGCGAGACGAGCAAGGGCAGCACCACGCCAGGCACGGCGCCGCCGCCCCCGCCGCCGCCCGGGAACTTCTCAGCCACGTTCAAGGTCTCGCCCAACATCAACGAGTGGTGGGTCGAGGTCGGCGTCACCGGCACCGAGGCCATCGCAACGGTCGACGCCCGCGTCAACGGCGGCTCCTGGGTCGCGCTCGGCAAGACCTCGTGGGGAACGTGGGCGAAGTCGTTCCACGTCGACCACGGCGCCAGCGTCGACTTCCGCGCCACCTCAAGCAGCGGCGCGCAGGCGGTCTCGCAGAAGTTCACCTGGCCGTAGCGACCGCCTCTTTCCTCCTCCTTTCTTCCACAGCCTTTTTTTGAAGCACCAAACCCGCCGCAAGGGAGCGGAAGCCTGGAAAATCCGTGCGCTCGTGTTGGGCTTGACGAGGAAGTCCCCAGCCGAACCGCGGGCATCGCGGAAGGCAAAATGTTCCGCGTGTTCCGCGTCCTCCGCGGCTCGGCGGGCTTCTTGGTCAGCCGTCAACCGGCTGCGGCCGTGCCGCGAGCGTGAGGAACGTCGGGAACGGCTGCCCCACCACCAGGTCGAGGAAGAGTTGCCGCGCGTCGTCGAGGCGGTGGTGCGGCTGCGCCTCCGCCTTGGCCTTGGCGTGCTCCTGGTCCACGACCCGCAAGACCAGCTCCGGCGTCACGATGGTCCAGTCCTCCAGCGGGACGTGGTGGCGGACCCATTGCCACACCTGGGCGCGGGCGATCTCCGCGGTGGCGGTGTCCTCCATGAGGTCGCCGATGGCGACGGCGCCGACGCCGCGCAGCCAGTGGTCAAGGTAGCGCAGGGCGACGGCGGCGTTGCGGCGCAGTCCGGCGTGGGTGGCGCGGGCGTGCGGGACGCGGACGCGCAGCAGGTCGCGCGGCGCCACCTCCACCTCGGCGCGGTCGCGGTGGAGCTGGTGCGGGCGGCCCTGCAGGTGGTCGTCGAAGACGGCGCGCGCCACGGGGACGAGGGCGGGGTGGGCGACCCAGGTGCCGTCGAAGCCGTCGCGGGCCTCGCGCTCCTTGTCCTGCCGCACCTGCTCGAGGGCGCGCGCGTTGGCGGCGGGGTCCTTGCGGGGGATGTAGGCGCTCATGCCGCCGATGGCGTGCGCGCCGCGGCGGTGGCAGGTCTTGACCAGCAGGTCGGTGTAGGCGCGCAGGAACGGCGCCGTCATGTGCAGCGCGTGGCGGTCGGGGAGGACGAACTGGCGGTGGTTGCTGAACGCCTTGATGAGGCTGAAGAGGTAGTCCCAGCGACCCGCGTTGAGGCCGCAGGCGCGGGTGCGCAGCTCGTGGAGGATCTCGTCCATCTCGAAGGCGGCGAGGCCGGTCTCGATGAGGACGGTGGCGCGCACCGAGCCCGCGGGGAGGCCCAGCTCCGCCTCCGCGTGGTCCAGGACGTCGTTCCACAGCCGCGCCTCGAGGTGGCTCTCCATCTTCGGCAGGTAGAGGGAGGGGCCGCTGCCGCGCTCCAGCAGCCGCTGGCCGCAGTGGAACAGGAACAAGCCGGCGTCGAACAGGGAGGCCGACATCGGCTGGCCGTCCACCGTGGCGCCCGGCTCCTCCAGGTGCCAGCCGCGCGGGCGCACCACGAGCGTCGCGAGCGTCTCGTCCAACTCGTAGCGGCGGCCGTCGGGGGCGGTGTAGGACAGGGTCCGCTCGACGGCGTCGACGAGGTTCTGCTGGCCTTGCAGGGTCGCCGCCCACACGGGGGAGAAGGAGTCCTCGAAGTCGGCCATGTAGACGTTGGCGCCCGAGTTGAGCGCGTTGACCATCATCTTGCGGTCGGCGGGTGCCGTGATCTCGACGCGGCGGTCCACCAGGTCCGCCGGCGGCGGCGCGACGGTCCAGGCGCCCTCCCGCACCGCTTGCGTCTCGGGCAGGAAGCCCGGCAGCTCGCCGGCGTCGAGGCGCTGCTGTCGCCGGGCGCGTGCGTCGAGGAGGCCGCGGCGGCGGGCCCCGAAGCGGCGCTCCAGGCCGGTGACGAAGGCGAGCGCCCCGGGGGTCAGGATGGCGGCAGCCGCGGGGGCGTCGCCTGCCCGCAGCTGGAGGCCGTCAAGCATGCGTTGCGCATCCGTCCACCCGCTATTTCCGCGCGCGGCCGGCGCGACATGTGCAGGCGGGCACGCTTGGCGCAGGGCTTAGGCGGGCGGGGCGCCGAGGGACGCCGCATGCCGGCCGACGAGCGCAAGCGGTCCCAGGAGCCGGAGCTGCCGGGCGACCTGCCCGACCTGCCGCCCCTGCCCTCCCGGTTCTACAGGCCGCGGCCGAGGGCGAGCTGCCCGAAGTGCGGGAAGCGGTTCGGCACCGCCGAGGAGCTCAACGAGCACGCCCGCCGCGCGCACCCGGCCGAACTGGACGCCAGCGAGGAGTAGGGGAGTCCGGCAGGCTGCTCCGCCGCCGGCATCCGGGCCCAAAGACCCCTTGCATCGCGCAGCCCGTGGACGGCCAGGCGCGCCGTGCCGCCCCCTGCATCACTCCTGGCCAAGGACAGGAGTGGCGCCTCCGGACATGTGGCGGCCCCACAACCCTTCTCCTGCGGCCCACCGAAGGCTTGCTGGTGCCCCCCATGAAGTCCCGCGCCCGCCTGGCCGCCCTGCTGGCCCTGCCCCTGCTGTTGGCCTGCGCCAGCGCAGCCGCCCAGGAACCCTCCCCCGACGGCTCCAGCCCCCCCGACGGCTCCGCGCCGCCCGACGGCTCCGCGCCGCCCGACGGCTCCGCGCCGCCCGACGGCTCCGCGCCGCCCGACGGCTCCGCCACGGCAGCCAACGGCACCAGCGCGTCCGACGTGCCTCCCGTGCCCGCCCAGGACGCCAGCACGCCGTCCGCCTGCACGCAGCCGGGCAAGAACATCCAGTGCACCGGCTTCGGCTCCATCGCCACGGACACCCAGCGCGACATCAAGGGCGAGGCCATCACCGTCGACGTCACCATCTGGCTGAACACCAACTACCAGGACCAGGGGGCGCGCTGGCTGCTCTTCTCGGTCCGCAACGTCACCGGCGACAGCCCCGAGCCCATCGCCATCAGCCTGCTCAAGTTCGCCACCGCCAACGGCGAGATCGTCACCACCCGCGTCGACCACGACAAGCCCAACGAGATCGACCTCTGGGTGGACGTCCTCGACACCCCCGTCAACACGCCCATCACCCTGAGCGTCCAGGTCGGCGCGGGCGACCGCGGCGCCTACCGCCTCGAGGCGCTCATCCTGGCCTTCGACCGCGGCTACGAGGTGCTGAAGCCCGGCGGCAGCGATGCGGTCCTCTACGCCTCCACGCTGCTGGGCGTCAACAAGGAGAGCGGCGCCCTCGGCAACGCCGGCGGCGCCTCGCTGCTGCAGGGCAAGAAGACCCCCAACCTGGTCCTGCCCGGCTTCGTGGCCTCCCTCGGCATCGCGCTCTGGCTGCGGAGGCGCACGGCGTGAGCCCGGACCACCCGGACGGGCTCGACGCGCCGCAGCCGGAGGTGCCGCAGGGCACGCCACCGCTGCCGCCCGACCCCTACGACCAGCGCTCCGGCGGCCTCGACCCCGACGGCGGGACGGCCGCGGCCCCATGAGCACGGCCCCGGGCCTGGGGGAGCGCCTGCGCGCGCAGTGGCGTGAGCCGCAGCACCGCAACGCGTGGTACCTCGCCCTCAACAACGTCACCGCCGCCGCCACCGGCCTGCTGTTCTGGCTGCTGCTGGCGCGCGTGGCCCGCCTGCCGCCCAGCGAGGTCGGCCTCGGCTACGCCATCGTGGCCCTCGGCACCACCGTCGGCGTCGTCGCCAAGGGCGGCCTCGACACCGCCCTGCTGCGCACCGTCCCCGGCGCCCACCGCGACGAGGCCGGCCGCCTGCTGCGCTTCGGCACCCTCGTCGGCGCCGCGGTCGCGCTCGCCCTCTGCCTCGGCCTGGCGCTGCTGGCCCGCGGCGGCCTCGGCGTCCCCCCGCTCGGCGCCGGCGGCTGGGCCATGGTGGCCGCCATCAGCGTCCTGCTGCTCGTCACCTGGCTGCAGGACGCCTACTTCCTCGCCGAGGGCCGGGCCAGCTTCAGCTGGAAGCGCAACCTGGTGCTGAGCGGCGCGCGCCTCCTGCTGCCGCTGCCCATCCTCGCCCTCGCCATCCCATTCCCCATCCCCACGGTGTGGGCGCTCGCCCTCGCCGCCTCCGCGCTCGCCGCCGCCGGCTTCGGCCGCCGCATCCCCCACCGCGACGGCCGGCGCGTCCCGCGCCGCGAGTTCCTCGCCAGCGCCGCGCGCAACCTCACCGGCGGCGCCGCCGAGTTCCTGCCCGGCCTCCTGCTGGCCCCCATCGTCCTCGCCATCGACGGGCCCGCGGCCGCCGCCTACTTCGGCATCGCGTGGACCGCCGCCTCGCTGCTGTTCCTCACCTCCGCCGCCATCAGCCGCAGCGCGCTCGCCGACATCCTGCGCACCGGCGGGGCGCACGCCGCCGCCGTCCGCCGCGGCGCGCTGCAGAACCTCTGCGTCGTCGCCCCCGCCGCCGTGGGCGGGGCCCTCCTCGCGCCCAACGTGCTCTCCCTCTTCGGCCGCGCCTACGGGGCGCAGGGCGCCGGCGTCTTCGCGGTCCTCTGCCTGAGCGCGCTGCTCATCGCCCCGTTCTACCTCTACCTCGCCGTCCTGCGCGCCCGCGAGCGGCCCGTCGAGCTGGTGGCGTTCCCGCTCGCCATGGTCGCCGTGCTGCTCATCCTCACGCCGCTGCTGGAGTCCCGCCTCGGCCTGCCCGGCGTCGGCCTCGCCTGGGTCGCCGCCAACGCCCCCTTTGCGCTCTGGTCGCTGTGGAGGCTTGCCCATCCCGAGGAGGTGACGCATGCCCCGCCTGTCGGTGGTCATCCTCACGCTGAATGAGGCGCACAGCATCGCCGCCACCCTCGGCTCGCTCGCCCGCCAGGACGTGGACGGCTTGGCGCGCGGCCTGGAGGCCATCGTGGTGGACGCCGCGAGCGAGGACGGCACCGCTGCCGCCGTGCGCGCGCTGGCGCCCACGCTGCCGTTCCCGGTGCGCGTGCACGAGGCCGCCACCCGCATCCCCATCGGGCAGGCGCGCAACCTCGGCGTCGCGATGGCCCAGGCGCCCAACGTCGCCTTCCTGAGCGCCGACGCCGAGCTGGAGCCCGGCTGGGTGCGCGAGGCGCTGGCGAGCCTGGAGTGCGGCGACATGGCGTTCGGCTACCAGGAGCACGCGCCGCGCCGCTGGACCGTCGCCGCCGCCGTGCGCTCGCTGCGCTACCACTACCCCCGCGGCGCCGCGCCCGACCCCCTGCAGTACGCCTCCAACGTCGCCGCCGCCTACCGCCGCGAGGTGCTGCTGGCGCACCCCTTCGACCCGTGGGCCAACGCCGCGGAGGACCTGCTGCTCGCCCGGCGCGCCGCCGCCTCCGGCCGCACCGCCGTCTACAACCCCCGCATGGTGGTGCGCCACCACGACGTCGAGACGCTGCGCGCCGAGACCCGCAAGAACCGCCGCGAGGGCCGCGGCTGGGCCGCCTACCGCCGCGAGCTGGGCATGCAGAAGGCCGTCCTCGCTTGGGGCTGCGCCCTCGTGGCGTGCCTGCTCCTCCTGCCGTTCCGCCCCGGCTACGGCCTGCCGCTGCTCGCCCTCGCCCTCTGGCTGCCCGCGCTGCGCCGCGCCGCCCGCCGCAGCAGCGCCATCCCCTGGCGGCCCCTCCTGCTCGGCGTCGCCGCCAGCCCCGCCTTCGACCTCACCTACCTCGTCCACTACGTCCGCGGGCTGCTCGGCGCCCGCCTTCCCACCCCACCCGCTCCGGAGGCCCAAGAATGACACCCCCCACCCCCACCAAGCGCAAGCATGCCACCGTGTTCGTGATCATGGACGCGGGCCGCGAAGACTACGTCCGGCCCGACTCGATGCCGTTCGTGCACGGCCTCGCCGAGCAGAGCCTGCGCGGCTCCTTCGAGAGCCCGCCCGGCTTCGCGCAGCGCACCGTCCTGTTCAGCGGACGCTACCCCGACACCAGCGGCAACTTCAGCCAGTTCGTCTTCGACCCCGACGGCTCGCCGTTCAAGTGGATCAGCAAGCTCGGCCCGCTGCGCCACGCCATCAAGCCGCGCCGCGTCATGGTGCCCGCCCGCATGGCCATCCAGCGGATCACGAAGTGGAAGACCGGCGCGTTCCACACCGACCCCGCCTGGATCCCGCCCAAGTTCATGCCGTTCTTCGCGATGTGCGAGGACATGAAGCCCATCTACGAGCCCGGCGCCTTGGGGGCCCCGAGCATCTTCGACCTCTGCCGCGACAACGACAAGTCGTTCCGCTACCTCGCCCACCCCATCAGCGGCGACGACGAGGAGGTCCACAAGACCCTCGTGCAGGAGCTGCGCGACAAGCTGGACTACGACCTCTACGTCGCCCAGTTCAGCGTCACCGACCAGAAGGGCCACACCGACGGCCCGTTCAGCGAGAAGATGCAGCGCGGCCACCTGCGCGACCTCGACGGCAAGCTCGCCAGCATCCACGCCGCCCTCACCGCCAGCCACCAGGACTGGGACCTCTTCGTGTGCGGCGACCATGGCATGGCCCCCGTCGAGAGCCGGCTCAACGTCCTGGAGGCGCTGGACGGCATCGACGCCGAGCCCGCCAAGGACTACGTCGTCTTCATCAACAGCACCCTCGCCGTGTTCTGGTACCTGACCGACCGCGGCCGCAACGAGGTCGAGCAGATGATCGCCACCCTGCCGGGCACCCACGTGGTCGACGAGGCCGAGCGCAAGCGGCGCCGCATCCCGCTCGACCGCCGCTGGGGCGACCGCATGCTCGCGGCGGAGTCCGGCGTGCTGTTCTGGCCCGACTACTTCCACGTCACCGACTCCCGCATCGTCGGGATGCACGGCTACCTCGACAAGCGCGACGAGTCGCACGGGCTCGCCCTGCTGGCCTCCAACAACGGCCACACGCCGCCCCGCCAGCTCGGCCTGCGGCCCCTGGTGGACGTGTTCCCGACCCTCTGCGACCTGGTGGGCGTGCCGCACCCCGACGGGCACGAGGGGCGCAGCCTCCTGGCGGTGGACGCCGATGCCGTACAGCCGGCATGACACCCCCGAGGTGGTGCGGCGCATCGAGTCCGACCTCGCGGCCGTGCAGGCCAGCCTCCACAAGGCCGACCCCAAGGCGCGCGCCCTGGTGCTGACCGGCGGCTTTGCGCGCGGCGAGGGCACGGTGCTGGCGGGCGAGCCGCAGAACGACTACGACCTCGTGGTCCTGCGCGGCGTCGGCGCCCCCCGCGTTCCCTACGCCCGCCTGCGCGAGCGGCTGGAGGCGCGGCTGGGGCTGCACATCGACCTCGCCCCCGTCCCAGTGTGGCGGCTGCGCTGGGCCCGCCCCTCCATCTTCTGGTACGAGACCGCGCTCAGGGGCCGCACCCTGTGGGGCGAGGAACTGCTCGACCGCATCCCCGTGCGTGCCCCGGAGGCTCTCGACCCCGGCGAGGGGCTGCGGCTCCTCGTCAACCGCGCCGCCGGGCTGCTGCTCTGCACCGAGGAGGCGAACACCCACAAGGTCCGCATCCAGGCCGCCAAGGCCCTGCTCGCCGCCAGCGACGCCCACCTGCTCGCCCGCAGCGTCTTCCCCCCCAGCCAAGTCGAGCGCTGCGAGCTGCTGGAGCGCCAACTGGTGGAGGGCAAGGCGCCCCCCGCCGTGGTTCGCCGCTGGCCCTGGCACGAGTGGGCCTTCCAGTTCAAGGTCGCCCCCGACCACGCCCCCGCCCGCGACGCCACCGACGCCTGGCAGGCCGCCGCCAACGCCATCCTCGACGCCGTCCCCACCGCGCTCCGGCACGCCGGCCACCCCACCCTCGCCGCCTACGCGCAGCACGACGGCTTCGTCGACCACTTGGTCTACTACCGCCGCTCGCGTGCCATCGAACGCGCCCGCCGCCTGGTCCGGCATCCCACGGGCCGAGTCCGCGTCGCCACGCTCCGGCTTCTGGCTGCCTCTCTTGATGGGCACATCCGGCCCGAGGCGGCGCAACGGTGCCTGGGCGAGTTTACACCCAAGGCGCACCCCCCTGTGCCGGTGCTGGATGCGTTGAGGAAGGCGACATTGCAGTAGTGAGGAGCGAGAAATCGGACAGCTCTATCT
>JBHELM010000189.1:0-21013 GCA_046352715.1 Thermoplasmatota archaeon
CGGATTGCTCGTCAGCGGCATCGTATACGCGGGCGCGCAGAACGTCACGCACAAGGTCGACGGCGAGAAGGCGATCAACGCCTTCCTCTCCCAGGGCGCGGCCCCGCCGCCGCCTCCTCCCCCGCCGCCTCCGCCCCCGTCCGTCCCCAGCGCGAGGCTGCTGGAGGCGTGGGCGGTGCGGCCGTGGCGGTCGGACACGGTGAGGCTGACGAGGTAGTTGCCGGGCGAGAACTGGTGCGTGACGTTGGCCTGCGTGGAGCTGGTGCCGTCGCCGAAGGCCCACAGGAACGTGAGGTCCTGGCCGGTGCTCTTGCCGGAGTTGAACGTCACCGTGAGGCCGCTGACCTCGCTCTCGAACTCGGCGTGCGGCAGGTTGGCCGGCAGCACGTTGAAGCTGAAGGGGTAGGCAATGGACTGGGTGGAGGTGGTGGCGCCCGGCGGGATGGCCGTGAGGGTGAGGTAGCTGGCGTGGGAGCCCAGCGGGTCGTTGAGCTGGATGGTGCTGGTGGCCTGGATGCTGTACTGGCCGCCCACCATGCTGTGGCGGATGGCGTTCTCGCCGAAGCCGGAGAAGCTGCCGAGCGGGGTGTAGCCGCCGCCGCTGGAGAGGAGCCGGAACGCGACCGTGGTGGCCGGCGCCAGGTCGCCGCTGCCGTACCGGGTGAAGTGCGGGTAGAGGGTGACGGTGTCCTGGCCGTCGGCGGGCTGCAGGGTGAGCGTGAAGGTGTAGCTGACGGCCGTGCCCTGCTCGACGTCCGCGTGGGTGTCCGACGGGCTGTAGCCGATCTGCGGCTGCTTGGCGCCCGTCTGCGCCGTCGCCGGCGGCAGGCAGGCCAAGACCAGGGCCAGGAGGACGGCGAGGCGGCGGGGTTGCATGGGCGGAGCACCAGGGTGGAGGGGAGAGAAAAAGAATGGGGAAAGGGGAAGAGGGACGCTGGTCGCGCTACGCGGTGCCCATGCCGGTCACGTCGATGACGCCCGAGTAGCTGCCGGCCGGGGTGCTGGCGGGCAGGTACAGGTTGAGGACGACGTAGACCGCGGTGCCGGCGCCGCCCAGGGCGCCGAGGCTCGGGAAGAACGCGACGCCGGTGCTGGTGACGGGGACCTGGATCGGGGTGTCACTGAGGTCAGGGGCACCGTAGACGAGGACCTTGCCGTTCTTGGTGGGGTCGGCGTTGTAGGCGCCGAACGAGCTGCCGCAGGTGCAGGTGAAGGGGCTCACGCGCACCGTCAGGTTGCTCGCCGCGAAGGTGCCGGTGAAGGACACCGCCACGGGGTCGGCGGTCGAGTTGACGCGGCCGCCGGGGCTGCCGCTGCCGAGCGCGATGCCGTCGCCGCCGTCGTCGACGCTGAGCGAGAAGCCGTAGTTCTGCGGCCGGATGGTCAGCGTGTAGAGCGGGCTGGCGGCGCTGGCCAGGGCACCCTGGTCGGCGACGGTCGCGGTGACGACGTAGTCGCCGGCCGTGATGAGGCCGGACGGGCTGTTCAGGCGGACCTGCAGCGCCAAGGCGCCGGCGCCGTTGGTGACGGCGCTCAGGTCGTAGCTGCCGGTGCTGGCGTCGACCCAGGTGGCGCCACCGTCGGTGGAGACCTGGGCGACGAAGCCGCTCGGGACGCCGGTGAAGTCCAGGCTCTGCAGCTCGGTGACGGGGGCGCCGTCGAAGCTGCCCCAGTTGGCGTCGTTCAGCGCGAGGGACACCGTGTCGCTCACGACCGCGCCGAAGCCGGCCTGGTAGGTCCGGACGAGGGCGGCGGGGGCCGCCAGGTCCGGGGCCACGTTGTCCACGGTGAAGCCGTGGGTCACGGGGAGCGAGCCGTCGTAGGTGGCCGCGAACTCGTACGCGCCGCCCTTGAGGCGGCCGCCGAAGTCCAGGGCGTACGGGAAGTCGCGCTGGGTGTCGCCGTCGCCCTCGGGGTTGTCGTCCACGGGGGTGCCGTGCGCCAGGGTGGCGTTCAGTTCGGCGGGGCCGGTGAGGTGGGCGGCGAGCAGGGTGTTGTCCAGCGTGGCCACGCCGTTCAGGTCGTGCAGGCGGACCGTCAGCTCGGTGCTGGAGGCGGTGCCGGCGACTGGGCCGACGAAGCCCGCCGCCAGGAGGTCCAGGTCGGTCGCGGTGTCGTCGATGTCGACGTGGGTCGAGCCGCTGGCGGGCTGGACCTGGACGGCCACGGAGTCCGTGCCGCTCAGGGTGCCGTCGCTGACCGACAGCTGGAAGACCAGGCTGGTCAGGGACCCGACGGTGGGCGCCGTGAAGGTGGCGACCGCGCCGTTGGCGTTGGCCAGGGTGACGGCGGGGCCGTCCGTCTGGGTCCAGGCGTAGGTCAGGGTGTCGCCGGCGTTGGCGTCGCTCGAGGCGCTGCCGTCGAGGGTGACGCCGAAGGCGCTCGTCACGACCTGGTCGCCGCCGGCGCGCGCCACGGGGGCGACGTTGAGGTTGACGATCGGGGTGACGGTGGCCGACTTGGTGGCCTGGCCGGGGAAGACCAGCGAGACGACCGACAGGGGGATGGCCGAGTAGCGCAGGGTCAGGGCGAAGCTGACCGTGCCCGCGGTGGCCGTGGGGAAGGTCGCCGTGAAGGTGCCCGCCTGGTTGATGGCCAGGGTGCCGACGGGGCTGCCGTTGGCGGTCAGGGTGCCGGAGACGGCGAACGCGTCCGCCAGGGGCTTGAAGGTCGAGTTGAACGCCGCGAGGCCGCTGGCGTGCGTCGCCAGGGTGGTCAGCTGGCCGCGGCCGAAGGTGCCGGACAGGCTGATCGGGTTGCCGACCTGCACGGAGATGGCGCCGGCGGCGAAGGTCGGCGTGGGGCCGACGATGCCGTTCACGGCGGTGACCACCGCTTTCTGCGCGGCGGTGACGTTCTGGGTGGCGGCGGCGGTGGCGCAGGCGGCGGCGTCGGTGCCGGCCTGGCCGAGGATGTCGCAGGCCTGGGCGCCGACGAAGGCGGCGATGCAGGCGGGGGGCGTGCCGGCGTCGCCGGTCACGGTCTCGCACACGTCAGGGGCCAGGCTGGCGAGGTTGGCCTGGACGCACGCGACGAAGGCCTGGGCCTCGGCGGCGGCGGTGGGGCCGGGGGCCGGCGCGGTGCAGCCGTCCGTCAGGTCGCTCGGGTCGACGGTGGGCAGGCCGGCGAGGGTGGTGTCCACGCCGTCGACGGCGCCGTCGGCGGCAGTGCACGCGGTAGTGGGCACGGGGGGGTCCAGGTTGTCGGCGCAGGGCGTCGTGCCAACCGGGCTGCCGGCCAACGGACCGCCGGCGCCGGTGGCGACGCTGGCGAAGGTCAGGAGGGTCAGCAGGGCCCCCAGGGAAAAGGCCTGGAGTTTCTGGTGGTGCATGGTTTCAATCCTTTTGTCCTGGGCGTGCCCATACCTGAAAGGCCATGGGGGACCGCGGAACATTGGGCTCGACTTTCGAGGGGGTCATAAGCCTTGTCTGCGGGCACCTTCTTCACGAACCCCTTCTGTTGACTGAACGCTTCTGTACACTGTTCGGCAGGGCAACGAAGGCCCAACCTCCTCCTGTTGAGAGAGACCTAACTTGCCACATGCGCCTCCGGATTCGAGAATCTGCGAGGCTTGCTGCGAGGAGGTCCAGACGGGCGGCAGGCAGCCGGAACGTTTCATATCGAAGTTGTAGTTTCAACGAGGTCCGCGCAGCTTGGCCGCCTCACGGCTGCACCCGGCTCCACCGCTGCCCCTGGGGGGTGTCCTCCACCGCGTAGCCGGCGGCCTTGATGGCGTCGCGGAGGGCGTCGCTCTCGGCCCACCGCTTGCCCTGGCGGGCCTCCTCGCGGAAGGTTACGAGGAGGGCGATGACCGGCTCGCCGGCGCGGGCCGCCGCCTCCTTGACGTAGGCCTCCAGGTGCCGCCTGGACTGGGCCAGGTCCTTAGCGCCGAGGAAGCTCTTGACCTTGAATGCCACCTGCTTGCCGTTGGGGGTCGTCAGGAGGAGGTCGAACCCAGGGTCGGGGCCGGCCTTCGCGATGGCCTGCGGCGGCTTGCCGAACAGCGTGAGGACGCGGCCGCACTCCTCCAGCGCCGCCAGCGCGGTGCGGGCCGCCGCGGGCGCCAGCCGCCCCGCCTCGGCGTCGGGGTTGACGGCGCGGCAGAACTCGAAGAGCGCCGCGATGGCGGTCGGGGTGTGGAAGTCGTCGTCCATGGCGGCCGCGAACGCCTCGCGCAGCCGGGCCGTGGCAGCGTCCGCGTTGGCGGCGCGGCCGGCGGCGGGAGCGGCGGCGGCCTCGGCCAGCAGGCTGCGGGTGCGGTGCAGCCCCTTCAGCGCGCTGCCCGCCTCGTCCAATCCCCTGCGCTGGTAGTCGATCTTGGAGCGGTAGTGGGTCTGGAGGAAGTAGAACCGCAGCGCCTCGGGGTCCACGCCGCGGCCCGCCATCTCCTCCAGAAGGTCGGCGAGGACGATGAAATTGCCCAGCGACTTGCTCATCTTCTCGCCCTCGACGTTGAGGAAGCCGGTGTGCAGCCAGGCGTTGACGAAGGGCGCGTGGCCGGTCTTGGCCTGGCTCTGGGCAATCTCGTTCTCGTGGTGGGGGAAGACGAGGTCCTGGCCGCCGCCGTGCAGGTCGATGCGCTCGCCCAGCGCCTCGGTGGCCATGACGCTGCACTCGATGTGCCAGCCGGGGCGGCCGCGGCCCCACGGGCTCGGCCAGGAGGCGTCGGGGTGGTCGCCGGCCTTGGCCGCCTTCCACAGCGCGAAGTCGGCGGGGTGGCGCTTGTCGGCCTCGACGTCCTTGCGGGTGCCGGACTCCAGGTCGCGGAAGTCGCGGTTGGAGAGGGTGCCGTAGGCGCAGGAGGGGAACAGGCGCTGCGCCGCCTCGTCGTAGCGGGGGACGTCGAAGTAGACGTTGCCCTCCGGCGTGGTGTAGGCGAACCCCTTGGCGACAATCGCCTGCGTGAATCCGATGATGTGGGGGATGCTGGTGGTGACGTGCGGCGCCTGGTCCGGGGGGCGGACGCCGAGCCGGCCCATCGCCTCCTGGCAGACCTGGTCCCACTTGGCGGCGTGCTCGCGCGGCGAGACCCCCAGCTCCTTGGCGCGGGCGATGATCTTGTCGTCCACGTCGGTGACGTTCTGCACGAAGGTGAGGTCGTAGTGCCGCTCCAGCCAGCGGCGGATCACCTCGAAGGCCACCGCGGTGCGGCCGTGCCCGATGTGGGCGTGGTCGTAGACCGTCAGCCCGCACAGGTAGAGCCCCACCTTGCGGCCGGCGGGGTCGAGCGGGGCGAACGGCTCCTTGCGGCGGGTGCGGACGTTGTAGGCCTGCAGGGCCACGCCGGCCCGACGGGGGGACGAGACAAGAACTGTGCGCTTCCTGGGATGCAGGGGATCCATTGCGATTCCAGTGAGCTCCGCTGATTCCCTCGCTGCGCCCCCCACCATCCGCAGAGGACGCAGGGCCCGCAGGACGATGGCGCTCGGTGTCCTCGGCGTTCTGCGGGGGTGGCGGAGGTGGTGGTCCGGGACAGTTCGACATCGTCCACCAAATCGCTAAGAACCCCCTGCGAAGGTACCCTGCATGGCTGCTTTCCGGCCCGCCCTCCGCCAAGGTCTTCCCTCCGCCGCCGCATCCGCCGGCATGCGCGCCCTCGTGGGCGCCGCCGTCCTCCTGTTGCTGGCCGGCTGCGCGGTCGGCGGCACGGACAAGTACTTCCCGCCCGCGGCCGAGCTGCCGGACGGCCTCACGCCGGTCTCCACCGCGAGCTCCGAGTGGAAGGTCGTGGCGCCCTTCCTGGGCATGACCTCCAACCCCGGCCACGTCGGCGTGGTGGACCGCCTGCCCCGGCAGGACCTCGGCAAGGTGGAGTCGGTCGACGCCTACCTGCTGCAGGGCGGCGACGCCGCGGAGAGCTACGGCATCCTGGCGCTGCGCTTCGGCAGCGCGGACGACATCGGCGCCTACCTGACGCAGGGCGAGTCCCAGGCGTGCGACAACCGCGACATGGCGCACGTCCTGCGCGACGGCCTCACCTACGTCCTGGTGGGCGGCGACGCGAGCACCGGGCACGGCAGGGCGGTCCTCGACCACCTGGCCAGCGCGGTGAAGGAGCGCAGCGGCGCGACGCTGCTCTGCTGACGGCGAACTGGCTTCCGCCGCTTCGCTCGAGCCACTCGCCCCGCTAGGCGTCGTCCAGGAAGGCCGGGGTGGCCTCGCGGCGGGGGGTCGCCCGGGAGCGGTACGGGTGGACCAGGATGTACCCCTGCCCCTCGCGGTCGACCTCGAGGTCGCGGCCCCGCAGCGCCGCGAAGTCCATGACGCTGCCCAGCCGGACGCGGGCCCCGAACTCGCTGCCGGGCTCGCGCGCCACCCCGCCGATGCGCACCGGCACCTTGGGCGTAATGCTGCCGTCGGCGTTGGTGGCGAACACTCGCTCGAACGGCACGCGCATGGGGACCGCACCCCCGCTTCGGTTCTTGGAAGGATTGGAGGCCGAACAAGTCAGGTCTGGGAATCGCCTCCGGATACGTTTCCGGTAGTGATTTCCTGGAAATCTCCGGAATCCGCGGGGTCTGGATTTCCATTCCACGGCCGCCGGCGTTTTGTCCGCGCTGTCGTGGACAACCCTCGCCGTGCCCCCCCATCCTGTCGGCCGGTCGCTGACACCGCGGCACTCCGCACTCCCCCTTGGCAGCAACCGAGGGAAGGCTCATCAGCCGCAGGAGCGCTTGCCGTTCCCATGGCCGCACCCTCCCTGCGGGCTTGGTCCCCGACGTTGCGCATCGCCCTGTACGCCGCGCTGGCGGTGGCCGCCATCTTCCTCCTCGTCACCCTGTCGAAGGCGAACCTCGGCGGAGCGCCGCCCACGCCGGGCATGGCGGGCTACCAGGAGGCGCTGCGCACCCGCCAGACGGTCACCGCCGTCGCCGGGACCGCCGTCGCCTTCGGGCTGATGGGGGCGCCTGGCTGCGCCGCTTCACCGGCCCCTGGGACGCCGCCGGGGTGCTGGGCGCCTGGATGTGCGCCCTCACCGGCTACGTCGAGCAGGCCCCGTCGACCTGGCTCCTGCTGCCCGCGTTCCTGGCGCCGTGGGCCCTCCTGTTCGTCGAGCTGTCCCCGCGCCACCGCATCGTCCTGCTGCTGATGCAGTGGCTGACGAGCATCAAGTTCCTCGAGACCCTGACCGCGTCGACCGCCAACACCCTCGCCGTCGCCGCCCTGGGCGTCCTGCACCTGGTCCTGGTGTGGATCGGCCTGCGCGGGTCGCCCCTCGGCCGGGTGCCGCTGCTGGTGGGCGCCATCCTCGGAGGCGTCGGCGCCGTCGTGACGCTGGTCTTCCTGGCCATCGAGCCGACACCGCGCCGCTTGCTCGCCCTCGTGCCCTCCGTCGCGCTCCTGCTCGCGGTGGCCCTGCTGGCGAAGGGCAGGCTCCTCGCGGGCGCCCGGCTCCCGACGGTGCTGATGCCCGACCGGCGGCAGCGCGTGGAGTAGCCAAGAGCCCCCATTCCGCGCCGGCGGGCAATCCGGTGCCGCAAGCAGCACCGGAAGCACCGCCGGCGACCGAATGGCTCGGCAGCCTTCGGCCTACTCCCATTCCACGGTCGTCGGGGGCAAATCCGGCCCTGCCGGGCCGGAAGCTCCGCCACCCACGCCCTTGTGGGGAAGCTCGCTGCGCTCGCTTATTCCCACTCGACCGTGGCTGGCGGCTTGTCCGTGACGTCGTAGACCACGCGGTTGACGCGGTCCTTGAGCCCCGGGTGGTTGGTGATGCCGCGGCTGATGCGGGCCAGGACGTCGTAGGGGACGGGCACCGCGGTCGCCGTCATCGCGTCGAAGGAGTGGACGGCGCGCACCGCCACCGTCTCGCCGTAGGCGCGCAGGTCGCCCTGGACGCCGACGCTGGGGGTGTTGGTGAGGACCGCGAAGTACTGCCAGGGGCGCTCCATCTTGCCGGCGGTCACGGCGGCCTCGATCTCCGTCTCGACGACGGCGCACGCCTCGCGGGCGATGGCGACGCGCTCGGGGGTGAGGGGGCCGATGACGCGGACGGCGAGGCCGGGGCCGGGGAACGGCTGGCGCTCGGCGACCTCGACCTTGAGGTGGCGGGCCACGGCGCGCACCTCGTCCTTGTAGAGGTGGTAGAGCGGCTCGCACAGCTCCAGCTTCATGTCCTTGGGGAGGCCGCCCACGTTGTGGTGCGACTTGATGGTGTCGCGCTTGCCGCCGCCGGACTCGATCCAGTCGGGGGCGATGGTGCCCTGCACCAGCACGGTGGCGCCGGTCTTCTTCGACTCGCGCTCGAAGATGCGGATGAACTTCTCGCCGATGATTTTGCGCTTGGCCTCGGGCTCGGTGACGCCCTTGAGCGCCTCGAAGTACTCGGGACCGGCGTGGACGACGGTGAGGTTGAGGCCCATGCGCCCATACATCGCCTCGACCTGCTCCGACTCCCCCTTGCGCATGAAGCCGGTGTCCACGTAGACGGCGTGGAGCTGCTTGCCGATGGCCTCGTTGACGATGGCCGCCGCGATGGTGGAGTCGACGCCGCCCGAGACCGCGATGACGGCGGTGCGGGAGCCGACCTGCTTGCGGACCGCGGCCACCTGCTCGGCCACGAACTCCGCGGGGTCGAACACCATCGTCTCGCTCATGGGCCGCGCGACTTGGGGGGTTGACATAAGGGTTGCCGACCCTGCGGCTTTGCACCGAAACCCGCTTCCCCCACGGCCCGGCAGGGATTCCGGGGATTGCGGGGATTCTCCCAGAGAAAGGGTTGACCTGTCCCATCCCGCAATCCCCGAAATCCATGCTCGGCGGAGTTGGGGACAAAGCCGACCCTGCGCCCAGGCGCAAAGCCACAAGAAGCGTCCTCCGGCTGCCGCTGCGCCGTGCCCGCGCTGCTCTCGGTCGCCACCGCGACCCCGCCCAACCGGATGGGCCAGGCAGAGAGGGCGCACGAGGTCCAGTCCCTGTTCGAGGGGATTGCCGACCGTTACGACCAGCCGGCCCAGGCGTTCGGCCTCCTCCGCTACCGCGCCTGGCACCGCCAGGTCGCCAAGCGGGTCGCGCAGGCCAGGCCGCAACGCGTCCTCGACATGTGCAGCGGGACAGGGGCCATCGCCGCCGAGGTGGCCGCCCGCACCTCCGCCGTTCTGGTGTGCGCGGACCTCACCCGGGGGATGCTCAAGCAGGCCGTCCAGCGTCCCACCCTGGCCGGGCGGCAGGTCCACTTCGTGCAGGCAGACGCCCAGGCGCCGCCGTTTCCGCCGCAGAGCTTCGACGTGGTGGCCTTCAGCTACCTGCTGCGCTACGTCGAGGACGTGGAGGGCACCATCGCGGCGCTCGGCGCCCTGGTGCGGCCCGGGGGGCTGATGGTGTCGCTGGAGTTCGGCGTGCCGGAGGGCCGGGTGGCGCGGGCGCTGTGGGGCTTCTACGTCGGGACGCTCCTCCCGGCCGGCCTCGCCCGCCTCTCCCCCGGCTGGCGGCGCGTCGGCGGCTTCCTGGGGGGCAGCATCCGGGACTTCGGGCAGCGGTGGCCCATTGCCCGGCAGGAGACTGCCTGGCGCGCGGCAGGGTTCGAGCTGGACCCCACCCGGCGCCTCTCCCTGGGGGGCGGTGTCCTGATGAGCGGGACGAAAGCCGCGCCACAGGAAGGGCCTCCCCACCCGGAGGGCGCGGGCGCATGACGGAGCCCGCACCGGCGTTCTATGCCCTGCGGCCCGGCGGTTGGCGCGACGCGGTGACGCTGCTCCATCTCCCCTACACCCTGCTGCACCTCAGCTTCGTGGCCCTGGGCGCAGGGCTGGCGCCCATCGTGCGCTGGGACCGCCTGCCGGCGCTGCTGGCCGCCTTTTTCCTGGCGGTGGGCGTCGCGTCCCACTTCTTCGACGAGCTGCGCGGGCGGCCCCTGCGGACCCGTCTCCCCGCCAACGTGCTGGCGGGTGGAGGCGCGCTCGCCTTGGCCCTGGCCGCCGGCATCGGGTTCCTGGCGCTGCGGCCCCTTTCGCTGCCGCTGGTCGGCTTCGTCGCCTGCGGCGTGTTCGCCGTCGTCGCGTACAGCCTGGAACTGTGGGGCGGGCGCTTCCACGGCGACCACTGGTTCGGGCTGTTCTGGGGCGCCTTCCCGTTCCTGACCGCCGCGTGGGCGATGGGGCAGCCCCTGGGACTGGCCGCGCTGGCCGGGGCCGCGGCCTGCTATGCCCTGGCGATGCTCCAGCGCTCTCTCTCCACGCCCGCCCGGATGCTGCGCCGCCGCGTGGCCGCCGTGCGCGGCGAGCTCATCCTTGCCACCGGCGAGGCGCAGCCCCTGGAGCGGGACACCCTGCTGGCGGCCCCGGAGAAAGCCCTCCGCTTCCTCTGCCTCGCCGTGCCGCTGCTGGCGGCGGCCATCCTGCTGGCCCGACTGGCCGGCTGAGCGCTGCGAATGTCCCCGGGGGGCCGAACCTTCAAGAGGAACCCGCCCGTCGCGCAATGCATGGGTCCCAGGACGCAGCACCCCTCCGGCCGCCTGCTTCCCTGGCCCCTCTTCTGCAGGGCTGTCCGCGCCTTCCCCGGTGGGCGGCGCGCCCCCCTCCGCACGTCGCTCCTGCTCTTCGCCCTGCCGTGGTCCCTCCTGCTGGCGCTCTTCCTGGCCCTGCGCTGGCGGGAGATTGCCCCGGCGGCCCTCTTCTCCTACCTCGTGGGCACCCTCCTGTGGCTGCTGGCCCCGGGGCTGCTCTACCTCCACCACGTCCGCCACCTCCCCGCCTTTGCGGACGCCGCGGCGGAGGTGGCGCGGCGGCAGGCGGACGTCCAGGACGCCTTGGCGGCGCGGACCCGCCGCTACCGCCGGCTCCAGGCGGCCTTCGCCGGCCCGCTGTTCGCCGTCGCGCTCCTGACCTACTGGCAACTCACGTCCTTCCTCTTCGCCGAGGGCGGCTTCCACGGCTGGACCGACCCGCTCTTCTGGAGTATCTTTGCCGCCTGGATGGCGTGGTTCGGCCTCGTCGCTCTGCCGGGGCTGGCCAGCATCGTGCTGTCCCTGCGGGCCGTGTGCGACCTGGCCAGGGGCGGCCTCCGCCTCCGCCCCCTGCACGCGGACGGCGTCGGCGGCCTCGCCGGGGTGGGCCGCTTCATCGTCCAGTCCACCCTGGGCATCTCGATGGCCTGCCTGTTCCTGCCCATGACGGTGGTGGCGCTGCCGCGCTCCCAGGCCCCCGCCGCGCTCGTCGTCACCATCGGGCTCATCGTCGGCGGGCTCATGGCCGCCGTGGCATGGCCCCTGAGCCGGATCCAGGGCGCCGCCTTGCGGGCCAAGCGGGAGGCGCTCGGCCGCCTGGAGCAGGACTACGAACGGCTCACCGGCCTGCTGCGGTCGCCGGCGTCGGCGGCCCCCAAGGGCAGCAACCTGGCGGCGCTGGCCCACCTCCGGCTGGAGGAGTCCGGGCTCCTGGTGCGCACCCCCACCCTCCCCATCCCGCTCAGCGCCTGGGCGCGCCTTGCCCTCCAAGCCCTCGTGCCGGTGCTCCTCTCGATGGCCCAGGCCGCCGTGAAGAGCCGGCTTCCCCTCCTCTGAGGCCCAGGCGGGAACACCCACCAGGCGGCGCGGGGCGGTCCGCCGACCCGTGCAACAGGTTTTTCATCCCCCCGCGAGACTCTCCTGCCATGCGTTTCCTGGTGGCGTTCGCTCTGACGGCGACGGTCCTCGCGGGCTGCGCCTCGAAGGCGGCGCAGGAGCCCATCGACGACCTCGGCCTGCGCGCCACCCCCACCACGGGCGTCATCCGCGGCCTGGTGGTCGACCCCGCCATCCGTCCCATCGAGGGCGTCCAGGTCGTGCTGCCCGCCTCCGGCGGCGCCAAGGAGCGCTCCGCCACGACCAATGCCGACGGGCTGTTCGGCTTCGAGGCGGTCGACCCCGGCAGCCACTTCCTCCGGGTCAGCAAGCCCGGCTACGCCGACACGCAGCACTCGGTCCAGGTGGAGGCCGGCGACAGCGCGCCGCCGCTGGTGAAGGTGCATCTCGCCGCCGTCCCCGGCGCCGCGCCCTACGTCCAGTCGTTCAAGTTCGACGGCTTCCTCGAGTGCGCCCTCTCGGCCGTCGCGCTGTGCAGCGCCTTCAACGGCCCCACCTGCGGCATGGACCCCGTTCCCTGCACCCCCAACGCCACCAACGACAACTTCGCCAACGTGGTGCCCATCGAGAGGCCGCCCCAGCTCGTCCAGAGCGAGATGGTGTGGACGACCACCACGTCGGCCAGCGACCAGCTCTGGCTCTGGCACTCGCGCGCCGCCAAGGGAGACGGCTCCTACAACGGGAGCTGCAACTGCTGGGCGCAGGGCAAGTCGCCGCTGCTGATGGTGAGCAACGAGACCCAGGCGGCCGGCAACCACTACGGCACCTGGCACGACCTCTACCTGCGGGTCTTCACCGGCAGCATCGAGGGCACGCGCAACCCGCTGGACAGCGCGCAGTGCTACCCCGGCGACCCCGCCCGGCCGGTCTTCGAGCCCCTGGGCCGCGACCCGAACGTCTACTGCGGCGGCCTCGGCTACAGCGTCGAGCAGAGCTTCACCACCTACACCCACGTCTTCTACGGCTTCCTGCCGCCAGTGGGATGGCGCTTCAGCGCGACGCCGGACGTCCCCGCGCCGCAGTAGGCCCAGCGTCGCGGAAGGGCACAAGGCCGAGTCTTGGCGTTGGCGGGCCTCGCGGTCGGAAGGGCGATGCCAACACTCCCTTCAACCCCGCCGCGCCTGCCGCCGCCGTGAAGCGCCTGGGCTGCCTGGTGATCGCCGACGAGGTGCTGGGCGGCCACGTCCACGAGTCCAACAGCCACTGGCTGGCCAGGCAGGCCAAGCCGATGGGCGTCAAGCTGGCGCGCGTCGAGGTGTGCAGCGACGACCTGCCCGACGTCGTGCGCTCGGTGCGCCGCTTCGTGCACGACCTCGACCTCGACTACGTGGTGACCTCGGGCGGGCTCGGCCCGACGCCGGACGACCGCACCATGGAGGGGGTCGCGCAGGCGCTGGGCCTCCCGCCGGTGGCGCGCCCCGAGCACGTCGCCTGGATGCGCGAGCGCACCCGCATCGGGCACGAGCTGGGCTACTTCCGCAGCCCCGAGCCCAACGAGGGCCTGCTCAAGATGACGCGGCTGCCGCAGGGCGCCGAGGCGATGCCCAACGACGTCGGCACCGCGCTGGGCGCCATCGTCACCGTGCCGCCGCGGCCGGTGGTGCTGTTCACCCTACCCGGCGTGCCGCGCGAGTTCTACCGCATGTTCGACCAGTCGGTGCGCCCGCGCCTTGCGGCCAGCGCCCCCATCCACACCGAGGAGTTGGTGCTCTACACCGAGGAGTCCCGCCTCTACGGGACCCTGGCGCGGCTGGAGAAGGAGTTCCCCGGCGTCGTGCTGGGCAGCTACCCGGAGCAGGGGCAGATCCGCATCCGGGCCACCGGCGACGAGGCGCGGGCCAAGGAGCTCATCGCGAGGATGCGCGAGGCGGCCAAGGAGTACGTGACGCCGCAGGGACGGTTCGCCGGAAGCCGTTGAGCCCTGCGGATGGGTGGGCGAACCCTCAGGCAAACCCGCTGAAGTCCACCTGCACGACCGCCCCCTGCCACGCGACGAACAGCGTCGAATCCGGGACGCCCGTCAGGTCGCGCAGCGTGGCCCGCATCTGCTCCACGCGGAGGCGGTTGAGTTCCTGGCTCGCGCCCTGCTGCACAGCGGTGCCCAGGTGGTCCTCCAGGAACGAGTCGCGGGTGTGGACGGCGCGGAAGTCGAGGTCGTGCACCGTCGCGTTGGCGGGGGGCGCGTCGATGCGCTGGAACGTCGCCGACACCGGAGGGAGACCGGCCTCGCGGGACTTGTAGAGGCCGACGATGAGGACCCCGACGACGATGAGCGCGGCGAAGGCGATGGCGACGACGGTGCCGCTGACGAAGAGGGAGCGCGTCCTCAATTCAGGTCTTCCCCGAGGTCCCCCGGCTCTTCCTTGCCCTGGCCGAGGAAGGTGTCGTACTCCGGCGTGGCCTCCTCCGACTGGCCGACGGCGCCCTGCACCAGGGTGTAGAGGTCGTCCAGGCCGTCGCCCACGGTGCCGCTGACGGGCAGCAGGACGTTGTCGAGCTTGAGGGTGTCCAGCAGCCGGGTCACCTGCGCCGCGAACTCCGTGCTCATGGTGGGCTCCTCGGCCAGGACGTCGGACTCCAGGGAGGTGGGGTCGGCGGCCCAGCCGCGGATGGTCTCCAGGCTGTCGGGGTCGATGCGGTCCGCCTTCGACAGCAGGAACACCATGGGCTCGCTGAAGCGGAACAGCGTCGTCGAGCCGAGCAGGAGCTGGCTGGTGAAGCCCGTGGCGGTGCGCGCCAGGAAGGGGTCCATCAGGTAGGCGATGACGCTCTGGCCCGGGTTCAGCGACGAGACGATGTGCTTGCCCGACTGGCGGAACACGAACAGCTCGATCTGGCCCGGCGTGTCGATGAGGACCTGGTCGGCGCGGAAGCCGTCGATTTCCTCCTTCACCTCGTCGAGGTTCATGGCAATCATGTCGGCCGCCGCGACCTGGGCGCCGTTGGGGCCGAGGCCGTGCTCCTCCATGATGTCGGAAATCTTCACCCAGTCGCGGATGTCGACGTCCGGCGTGTAGGGCAGCTTCTCGGCGCCGGGGTCGAGGTTGACGAGGACGGTGCCGAGGCCGTGCTGCTTGGCCCAGCGGTCGTAGGCCGCGACGAGCGTGGACTTGCCGGCGCCCGCGGTGCCGACGAAGTAGATGGTGGTCTCGCCCGCCATCACGCCACCTTGCGGATGCCCATGGGCGTGGGCTTGGCGCCCGCTTCAGCGCGCAGGGCGGCCATGTGCTCGACGCGGCGGCGCAGCAGCTCGGGGGAGCCGATGTCGTGCCGGACGTGCAGCCCCTCGCCGTGGACGTGGCGCAGGCTGGCCTCGCACGCCGCGTTGGCCGCCTCGATGGTGGCGCCGACGCCGAGGACCGCGAGCGTGCGGCTGGCGAGCGTCACGAGGGGGCCGCTCATCTGCTGCTCGAGCGCGCCCAGGAAGAGGACCCCGCCGGTGCGCTTGATGTTGAACTCGTCCACCTGGACGTGGCGGCCCGCCTCCGGAGTGCCCTCGCCGTAGCCGCGGGGCACGACGTACTTGACCACGGTGGCGGCGGGCAGGAACCTGGCCTGCTGCCCGGCGAGGGTGCCGGTGGCCATCGCGGCGACGAGGGAGAGGTAGTCGGACTCCAGCAGGGCGAGGACGTTCATCACCTCGGGGTCGCCGAAGCGCGCGTTGACCTCGATGACCTTGGGGCCGGCCGCGGTGAGCATGAACTGGCCGTAGATGGCGCCGACGTAGGGCGTGCCCTCCTTCCGCAGCGCGTCGACGATGCCCTGCACGATGGCGACGGCGGCGTCGTAGTCGGCCCTGGGCAGGAACGGCAGCAGGCCGTCGGGGCAGGAGTAGCTCCCCATCCCGCCGGTGTTGGGGCCCTGGTCGCCCTCCAGCAGGCGCTTGTGGTCCTGCACGGCGGGCATGGGCAGCACGGTCATGCCGTCGGTGAACGCCATGACCGTGAACTCCTCGCCGCGGGCCAACTCCTCGAACTGGAGCGCGCCGCCGCCCTGCCGGCCCGCGAAGATGGCGCGGACGTACGCCTTGGCGCCGTCGAGGTCGGCGAAGTGGTCGCCGTGGACCTGCACGCCCTTGCCGCCGGTGAGGCCGACGGGCTTGATGGCCCACACGGGGCCGTGCTCGTCCAGGAACTCCAGCGCGGCCCGCTCGTCGCTGAACGGGTGGAACGCGAGGCGGCCAGGGACCTTGTGGCGGGCCATCAGCTCGCGCATGAAGGTCTTCGAGGTCTCGACGCGCGCGGCGGCCTGGCTGGGGCTGGCCACGGCGATGCCGGCGGCGCGCAGGGCGTCGGTGACGCCGGCCTCCAGGCTGGACTCGGGCCCGGTGACGGCGAGGTGGATTCTCTGCGAGCGCGCCCACGCCACGATGCCGGCGGCGTCGCGGTCGTCGAGGATCTTGAACCCGGTCGCTGACTTGGCGAGGCCAGGGTTGCGGTGCTTCATCACGACGAAGAGGTGGCAGCGCTGGCTGCGGCGCAGGGCGAGGGCCATCGCGTGCTCGCGGGCGCCGGAGCCGACCAGCAGGACGTTGAGGGCGCCCTGCGGCAGCGCGCCGGCGTGGACCTTGCCCGGGCCGGCCATCGCTGGGGCCGCGCCGCTCGGGGGCGGGGGGGCGAGGCCGCGTGGGGCAGTGGGGTCGTAGACCTCGGTCTTGCCGGAGGGGCGCGGGGCCGCGGAGGGCACGCTGACCTCGCTCTGGCCGTACAGCTTGGGCGGCTGGGCAGGCGGCGCGGCTGGGGCGGACGAGGAGAGGGAGGCGAACGGCGAGGCAGGGACGGAGGGTGCAGGCGGAGTGGACGTGCTGGGCGTCGGGGCGGCGCCGGCGCGGCCCATGAGCGAGCCGAAGAAGCCGGTCTGGTGCTGCGGCGCGACGCCCCCCACCATCGTCGGCTGCGGCGTGGCGGGGCGGTCGTAGGCCTCGAAGTCCTTCCCGTCGCGGCCGACCTTCGCCGTGGCGATGGAGGTGGCGTTGCGGGGGCGGCCGTCGGGCGGCAGGACGCGCTTGGGGGCGGTGATGACCTCGGTGTCGTCGTCGCTCTCGACGCTGCCCCGCATCGCCTTCTCGACCTCGGGGGAGACGGGCGCATCGGGGGTGGTGTCGATTTTGCCGTCGGCGCCGGGGGCGAGGCCCTCCTTGCGGCCGCTCGGGGTGGTCCAGCCGACCCGGGCGTCCCACACCTCGGCGTCCTCCTCGGCGCCGCGCGGCCTCTGGCGGCGGAACTCGGCGTCCGGGTCGGGGCCGCCGCCCTTGGGATTCTCGCTCGTCGGGCCGGGCACCTTGGGTCGTGGGCTGCCCGGCATCTCCACCGCACCGCCGGCCGCCTGTGGCTTCAAGGCTTCTGCCGGGGCTTTGGGCTTCTTGGGATTGACCGTCAGCTCGGTGCCGGCCGGCGCGGGGGGCGCGGCAGGCTCCTTCTCCCTCGTGGCGTCCTTCTTCTTGGGGTTGACGTAGAGGTCCCACGGCTCTCCTGCGCCCATCTCAGGCGACCCCCAGGACGCGGCGGGCCTCGGGCGTCTGGAGCAGCTCGGACACGGTGGCAAGCGGGTGGAGCGTGATGCCGAGGGCGGCCAAGGCCGCGGGGGCGCCGGACTCGCGGTCGACGACGACGCAGGCGTGCTCGACGGTGGCACCCGCCTCGCGCAGGACCTTGGCGGCCTCGACCGTGGAGCCGCCCGAGGTGGTGACGTCCTCGACCAGGAACACCCGCTTGCCCTTGGGGTCGCTGCCCTCGATGCGCTTGCCGGTGCCGTGCCTGCGCTCGCCCTTGCGGACGATGAGCAGCGGCAGGTCCGACTCCAGGCTCACGGCGGTGGCGAGCGGGACCGCGCCCAGCTCCATGCCGGCCACGGCGTCCCAGGGGCCTGTGCGGCGCGCGGCGTCGGCCATGCCCTTGGCGACCTTGCGCAGCGTGGCCGGGTCGGTCATCGCCGCCTTGACGTCGACGTAGTAGCGCGACCTGGCGCCCGAGGTCAGCGTGAAGTCACCGAAGCGCACCGCCCCGCAGTCCAGGAGGGCCTGCGCAATGGGGTTCATGGGTCGCCCACCAGGAGGCAGGATAAAAGGGGAAGGGAGTCGGTGCGGCGGGACGCGCACCTAGCCGGCCGTGTAGGTGCCTGCCATGTCGGCGCCGCCGCAGGTGAAGAGCAGGGCGGTCACGGCGCCGGCGGGGACCGTGCCGGACAGGGTGGCCTCCGTGCCGAAGGCGCCGCTGTCGGCGATGTCGTCCCCGGCCGCGTCCTGGAACCCGAGGCCGTAGAACAGGGCGGGGATGGTCGCCTCCACCGTGGCGGTCCAAGGCAGGCCGATGGTGCGCGGCTCGACGTCGATTGCGAGGTACTGGATGCCGTCCTGGCTGGGCAGGTGGGTGGGGGAGAGGCAGCCGTCGGCGCCGAGGGGCCACGCGCCGGAGGCCACCTGGGGCGGCCCGTGGCTGGCGGCGGTGAGGTTGAGGCGCACGGTGGCGACGGTGGCGTTCCGGCCGTCCGTCACCGTGAGGGTCACGTTGTAGAGGCCGCCCGCGCCGTAGGCGTGGGTCGCGTTGGCGGGCAGCGCGGAGCCGGCGGTGCGGTTGCCGTCGCCGTACGCCAGCGTCCAGTTGAGGGCGTCGCCGTCCGCGTCGTGGCCCGACAGGGTGAAGGTCACGTTCAACGCGGCGGTGCCGTTGCCGGTCTTCGCCGCAATGGCCGCGGTGGGAACATGGTTCGTCGCGTTGGCCGCTGGATGAGGGGCCGTTGGCGCCGAGGTGGCGGTCGCGCCGGAGCGCGGCGGGGCGGTGGGCAGCGCCGAGGAAGAGCCAGGGTTGGACGAGGAGGCCGAGGAGGGGCTCTTCTGGGCGCACCCGGAGAGCAGCAGGACAAGGACCAAGCCGATGGCTAGCCAACCACGCATAGCCAAAGCAGGAACATGCCAGTGGAAAAGGCTTGTCGAAGCGGCCGAGGCTGCGGGCCTACTCGATGACGAGGTGGGCCGTGAAGTCGGCGCCGCCGGTGGCGTAGGCGCGGAACTGGGTCGTGTCCGCCGGGACCTCGCCCGTGATGCTGGTGGCGCCCGGCTCGCCGATGAAGCTGTCGATGTAGTGGTCCCCGTTGTAGTAGTCGATGAAGTAGACCGCGGCGGGGGCGGTGGCGGTGAAAGTCATCGTGAAGGTCCGCCCCGGGGCGCCGGCGGCAAGGTCGAAGTAGGCGCAGTCCTCGCCGTCCGCCTTGCAGCCGGCCGCGTATTCGAAGGCGCCGGCGTAGGAGACCAGCCAGGCCTTCGTCTCGTTGACGGGGAGGAAGCCCGCCTCCTCCAGGGGGGCGCCGGGCGCGGTGACATTGACGCTGGCCGTCTGAGTCGTGCTCTCGCGGCCGTCGCTGACCAGGAGGGTGACGTTGTAGGTGCCGGCCTTGGCGTAGGCGTGCGTGGCGTTGGCGGGCAGCGCGTCGCCCTGCGCGCTGGAGGAGTTGTCGCCGAAGGAGAGCGACCAGTGCAGCGCGTCGCCGTCGGGGTCGGAGCCGCCCAGCGCAAAGGTCGCGTTGAGCGAGGCGGTGCCGTTGCCCGCCTTCGCCGCGAGGGTCGCGGTGGGGGCGTGGTTCGCGCTGGCCGCCGGGGTGGAGGTGGCCCCCGTCGTGGAGGAGGATGGGTCGCTCTTCTGGGTGCACCCGGAGAGGAGCAGGACGAGGACCAGGCCGATGGCAAGCCAACCACGCATGGCGTGCCCAGGGAAGGGGGAGGGGAAAAGGCTTGCCGAAGCGGAAAACGCTCGGGGAAGTCCCTAGCGGACGACGATGTGGGTCGTCGCCTCGCCGTTCGGGGGGCCAGCGACGTAGACGACAGCGACGCTCCAGGTGCCAGTGGCGGGCGTCTCCACGACAGCGCTTTCCCATGCGGCGTCGGTCGCAACCGCCGTGGCGGCCCCATCGGGGGCGTAGACGTACAAGTTGAAGTCCGGCACGCACACAGCGGTGCAGTCCTGTGCCTCTTGTGAGCCGCCCTCCACGAACAAAGACACGGCGCCTGCTGGGACGCTGACATCGTACCAGACAAAGAACGTCCCGTTGGCACCGTTGTCGTTCAGGGTCGCAACTTGGTTCGCGGTGCAGCCATCCTGGTCGATGCCGGGAGCTCCGCAGATGGTCCCTGTACCGACCGGCTTCGGAATCGGGATGGTGTCGCTGAAGGTCAGGTTGAGCAGGGTGACGTTCGTGGCCGCCGCGGGGAGGACGGCGATGGAGAGGCTGCTGGTGGCGGTCTTGCCATCGCCGAACCGCACGGTGGCCTGGGCCGTCTTGGTGCCGGTCGCGTTGTAGCGGTGGGTGGCCGAGCCGGGGAGGGCCGTGCCGTTGCGGCTGGAGTTGTCCCCGAAGGCGATGGTCCAGGTCGTCTGGGCGTCGGTGTTGGTCGCCGACAGGGTGAAGGTGACGTTGAGGGGCACGGTGCCGTTGCGGACGTTGGCGGTCAGCGTGGCGGCGTGGGTCTTCTCCTGGGGCGGGCCCGACGAGGTGGTGGTCGTCGAGGAGGTGGTGCTCCCCGTCGTGGTGGCGCCGCCCGTGGTGCCGGCGGAGGTGGTGGTCTTCGCTCCGGTGGTCGAGCTGCTGGCCTTGCCGGTGGTGCTGGTGGTGTCGCCCTTGCCAGCGCAGCCGGCGAGAACGAAGGCTGCCACCAGGGCGATGGTGAGGAGTCCCTTCATGGGCCGACGGTGGGCGTCCGGGTAGAAAAAGAGTGTGCCCGGAGCCGCCGCCGCGGCAAGCAACTCGCCAAAGTGGGAACGTTGAAGCCGCCGCCTCAACCCACGGCGATGCTGAGGGCACTCTGCACGTCCAGGTTCTCGTACAGCGCCACGCAAGCGGCGCCGGTGGGAACCTCGCCGCTCTCGTCGCCGCCCCCGTTGTCGATCCAGGCGAGGCGGGAGGCGGCCGCATCGCACGCGTCGTAGAACATGACCGCGACATCGTTGTCGCCGGCCGTGCCGACGGACTTGGCGCTCCAGGGTTGGCCCACGGCGCTGGCGGGGAGCGGGAAGAACACGCAGTCGCCGCCGCTCTCCTGCGCCAGCCAGGAGGCGCACCCCTCCACGGGCAGCTCCCCCAAGCCGACGGCGACGCAGGGCTCGCACGGGAGGGCCGCGGTGCCGGAGAGGGTGACCGGGACGAAGCCGGCGGGGCCGGCGGCGGTGGCGTTGCTGGCCTGCACCAGGACCGTGACGTTCACCTGGTGCGCGCCGTCGCGGACGGTGAGGCGGACGGTGAAGTTGCCGGCCTGGGTATACGGGTGGGTGACGTTGAGCGGGAAGGCGCTGCCGGTGAGCGGCGCGGAGCCGTCGCCGAAGGCCAGGCTGTAGGTCAGGGGGTCGCGGTCGGCGTCGGTCGCGTTCGCCACGAAGGTGACGTTGAGCGGCGCCGGGCCCCGCGTGTTGCGGGCCGTGAGCGTCGCGGCGGGTGCCGCATTGGGGTGCTGCGTGCCCGTCCCCC
>JBHELM010000190.1:0-2927 GCA_046352715.1 Thermoplasmatota archaeon
GCGTAGGGGTGCGGGCGGGGGCCGCGCTTCCTCCGCCCCGGCTTGGCGGCGGACGGGGCGGTCGCGGGCGCGGGGACGGGCTCCGCGCCAGGGGACTCCATGCTCGTCCCACTTGCCCCTCTGGCATCAAGGTTGTGGTCAGAGTTTGGCTCTTGCCTGCCATGCCGGCGTGGGTTTGGAAGGAAGAGGGGAAGAGGGGCCGTTTTGCCTCACGGGCCGGTCACACGAGGCGGCTGGGGCGGGCCGCTGGCGACCTCCGCCGGGTCGTCCCCGAGGTCAATCCGTTCGCCGGGGCGGCAGATTTCCACGGCGTCAGAGCAGCGTGACGGTCCCGCTCTGCACGGCCTTCTGCCCCTTCGCCGTCTGCACCAGCAGCCTCCCCTGGCCGTCGATGCCTGCGGCGGTGCCCTCCAGGTCGCCCACGCGGACCGTTTTGCCCTTGAGCGCGTCGCGGGCGCGGAACGCCTCCAGCACCTCGCCGTCCTGGCGGTCCTTGAGCTTGGCGACCCACTTGTCGACATTGTGCAGCAGCAGCGTCTCCAGGTCGGGGATGCAGGAGTCGCAGCCGAGGATGTCCTCCAGCGTCGCCGCCTGCTGGTCGAGGGGGGTGGGGAAGCGGGCGGCGGGGCCGTTGACGTTGACGCCGATGCCAGCCACCAGGAAGTCGAGCTTGCTGCCGGTGGACTCGGCCTCGACGAGGATGCCGGCGACCTTGCGGCCGTCCACCCAGACGTCGTTGACCCACTTGAGGCGGGGCTCGGCACCGGCGACCTCCAGCGTGTCGGCGACGGCGTTCCCGAGGGCGAGGGTGGCGAGGTGCGGGTCGGGCAGGTCGCGCAGGACGAAGCTCAGGTAGAGGCCGCCCGGCGGCGCGTGCCAGCGCCGGTCGTGGCTGCCCCGCCCGGCGGTCATCTCCTCCGCCACGACGGCCCAGCGGTCGGGGGCGCCGGCGCGGGCCTTCTCCTTCGCGATGTCCATGGTGGAGGGGACGCTGCCGACGCGCTCGACGGTCCAGGCGCCGCTCATGCCCGGCTCCCGTGCCGGTTGAGGGCGGCGTGGCCGTGCGCCTCCCCCACGGGGGCTTCGCACAGCTCGATGAGGACGCCGCCGGTCTCCCTCGGGTGGAGGAAGGCGATGCGCTTGCCCTCGGCGCCGCGGCGGGGCTCCTGGTCGATGAGCTGCACGCCCAGGCCCTTGAGCCGCCGCAGCTCGGCGTCGAGGTCGTCGACGCGGAACGCGATGTGGTGCAGGCCGGGGCCGCGCTTGGCGAGGAACTTCCCCACGGGCGTGTCGGGTCCGGTGGGCAGCAGCGCCTCCACCACGGCGCCGTGCGCGACGGGGAAGAAGCGGGTGGTCACGCCCTGGTCGGCGACGGTCTCGTCGTGGCTGGCCTTGAGGCCGAGGATGCGCTCGTAGATGCGGCTCGCGTCGTCCAGGGAGTTCACCGCGACGGAGACCTGGTCGACGCCCAGGATGGCCATGGGCCGGGGACCCGGCTCCGGCTCATGGCTGTTGCGACGCGGGGCGCGGCAGGAAGCCCACCGCGAGCCCCACCACCAAGACGGCCAACGGCACCCACGCGGGCAGCGGCACCCCCATCGCGATGAGGCCGACGAGGGCGAGGCTGGCGGCGCCCGCCCAGCGCAGGCGGTGCAGGGGGATGGGGATGGGCAGCACGGCGGCCAGCGTGATGCTGAACCACGCGACCCCCGCCGCGACGAGGGCGCCTAGGAGGGAATCCACCGCAGCGCCACCTCCAGCACGGCGGCGCCGGCCACGGCGAGCGGGGCGATCGGGACGCCGCGCAGCGTCGGCACCCGCAGCCCGCCCACCTCGGCCGCCACCAGGAACAGCGCGACGCCCGCCGCCTTGGGCAGGACGTGCAGCGCCACCGCGTTGCCCAGCGCCGTGCCGAGCCACGCGGAGGCCACGGTGGCGGCCACGGTCACGACGCCGAGCAGCGCGAGCGAGCGCAGGCCCTCCCTGCCGGGCCGCCCGCCGAACGCCTGCCGCGCCGCCAGCCAGGAGCCGGCGCCCGCGATGACCGTCAGGCCCACCACGACGGCGCCGCCGAGGCTGGAGAGCTGCCCGCCGGCCGCGAGGACGACGAGCGAGCCGTCCACGGTGCTGAGCAGGGTCAGCAGGTAGAGGTTCGCCACCCGGGGCCGCGTCACCCCCGCCGCCGCTGCCGGCAGGCTGGGGGGCCGCACCACCTCGCGGTCGGAGGGGTCGCGCGGGGCGCGGGCGGGGTCGGGCATCGGGGTGTGGGAGAGCTTGGGCTGGTTGTTCATGGGGACGCACCTCACGACGCCAGCAAGCGCCCGAGTGTGCGTCACTCGTGCTTGCAGGCGTCAAAAACGGGGGCGCCCTGCTTGCGCTGGCACATGCGCATCGCGCACTTGCTCAGGCCGGGCAGGGAGCCCACGAAGCCGTGTAGGGCAAGGACTGGTTCTTGAAGCTCACTGCGCAACGCTGCGCAAACCGCAGCCTGGGAAGTTCCTGCTGCGGAATCCGGCGCTTGTTGTCCTGGCTTGGCGGCTCCACTCACCGCATCGCGCCAGCCGACCTGCTTGGCGGTGAGGCATCACGTGAGGTGCAAGGACATCCCGCCTGGGGCAACCTTGGAGGAAAGCCTACGCCCCGCGCCGCCGAAGGGCAGGCATGCCCGGCGCACGCTACGGCGACCCGAAGGAGTTCAAGGGCCGGCAGTACCACGGCATGAAGGTCGGCGGCGTGCACAAGTGGGACTACCCAGACGGCGTGTGGGAGGAGCGCAAGCTGGACCCGCAGCGCTGGCAGGTGACGTTCCGCTCCCTCAAGCGCCGCAGAGGGCGCGCCCCACGCGGCTCCGGTGCAGGCGTGGGCAGCGGCTACCACTGGCTCATCGTCGCGCACCAGTGGGTCAGGAAGCTCGACGCCAACACCTA
>JBHELM010000191.1:0-2853 GCA_046352715.1 Thermoplasmatota archaeon
TGCTCCCACAGCTCCCGCGCCTTGTAGGTCTTGATGAGCTTGCCTGGCTCCATGCGGCTCGTGGTGTTCCACTCACCGTCCGCCTTGACAGCGGCCATGAACTCGTCCGTGATGCGGACGGAGTTGTTCGAGTTCTGCCCGGAGACGGTGCCATAGGCCTCGCCGTTGAAGTCGGAGTCGTAGCCGGAGGCGATGAGGGCAGCGACCTTGCGCTCCTCCTTGGACTTCCAGTTGATGAAATCCTCAATCTCGGGGTGGTCCATGTCGAGGGAGACCATCTTGGCCGCGCGGCGGGTGGTGCCTCCCGACTTCGTGGCCCCGGCGCCGGCGTCCAGGACCTTGAGGAACGACATCAGGCCGCTGGAGGTGCCGCCGCCGCTGAGCTTCTCGTATTTCGAGCGCAGGCGGCTGAAGTTGCTTCCCGTGCCGCTGCCGTACTTGAACAGGCGGGCCTCGGAGGCGAGGAGCTCGAAGATGCCCTTGCGCTCCACCAGGTTGTCCTCGACGCGCTGGATGAAGCAGGCGCTGCACTGCGGCCGGCTGTAGTTATGCTTGATCGTCTCGACCTGCTGCGTCTCCTCGTTCCAGGCCCAGTTGCCGCCGCTGCCCTGGATGCCGTAGACGTGGTGGTGGCCGCAGTTGAACCAGACCGGGCTGTTGAAGGCGCCCTTCTGGGTGATGAGCATGTGCTTGAGCTCGGCCTCGAAGGCGTCGGCGTCGGTGGAGGCACCGAAGTAACCGTGCTGCTCGCCCCAGGAGCGGATGGAGGAGGCGATGCGGTGGACCACCTGCCCCGCGGAGGTCTCGGGCCCCAGCGTGCCGTCGGCCTGGGGGACGCCGGCCTTGCGGAAGTATTTGGAGACGATGATGTCGGTGGCGAGCTGGCTCCACTCCTTGGGGACCTCGCAGTCGTCCACCTTGAACACGATCGTGCCGTCGGGCTCCTTGATGACCGACTTGCGGGTGGTCCACTCCACCTGCCGGTAGGGGTCGGTCCCTGGAGTGGTGTAGTGGCGCTCGACATGCAGCCCGCGCACCGGCGCCATCGTCGTCCCGCTGGTCGGCTCAGTGCGGCTCCGCATGACAAGTCCTCCCGTGAAGTCGAGTTTCTCGCTGCTCATCTGGGTCCCCTCATGGATCCGCGGGCGAATCCGGCCAAAGGTCGACCTTGTCCGCGGGGGCCGACCAAGCCCGTCGCCTCATCCCTTGCATCCCATCCCTGGCGAGGCCAGAGCCCCGCGGGTTTCCCTGCCCGGCGGGGAAGCCAGGAAACTGGAGGGGGTTTATTCCCGTCCTGTTTACAAAGCCCCAGTCTGGCCACCCGGGGACTGTATTTCCCGCTTTACGTGCAATCCCATTCGGTAACACTCCTCCTTAAACCTTGCACCGGAAACCGCAGGGGGTTAGGCAATGGACATTTTCGGGCAACCCAAAACCGCCTGCCGGAGAGAGAGGGGCGGGGCCTCTGAAGGAGGTGCGATGCAAGACGGGAAGAGAGAAGAGAAAGGCGCAGCGCATGACCCTGACCTGACTGGCAAGTCCCGGCACCAAGCCCTTGAGCCGGCATCGACTGCGCCGCGCGTGGCTGGCCGGGCCCTCGTGAATGCCTGCGTGCTTCCCATGCCGCCGACGGGGTTGGATGATGGGGCGCGCAGTGGGACCCGGGGGAGCCTGGCCGCCTTTCCCGCTTCCGCCGCCGATCCTCCCTGGCAAGTCTCTGCCCAAGCGATCCTATGGGAAGGCGACCGCATCGTCCTCGTGGGGAACGACCAGCAAGTGCAGGCGGAGGCGCGCCGGCGCGGCATCGCGGTGGAAGACCTCGACGGCCGCATCGTCATCCCCGGCTTCGTCGATGCCCACATGCACTTCCTGCATGCCGGGGTCAAGAGGACCCGTCCTGACCTGGGCGGCTGCGCAAGCCTGGAGGAGGCCCTGGCCCGCCTGCGGGAATGGCTCATGGTGCATCCTGGAGCAGGCCCAGTCATCGGGGAGCTCTGGGACGAATCCGGATGGTCCCCCCGCGTGCGGCCGCACCGCCAGGACCTCGACGCCGTCGCCGCCCAGGCCGCTGCGGCGGGGCAGGGGCCCAAGGACCGCGCCATCGTGGTGCGGCGTGTCTGCGGCCACGTCGCGGTCGCCAGCTCGGCGGCGCTGCCGGGCATACGGGCGCTTTGGGACGACGATGCCCTGGTGGACCTGGAGACCGGCGTGCTCCTGGAGCAGCCGAGCCTCTACCTCAACGAGGCCATCCCGGTCCCCCCCGCCGGGCTCGACAGCGCCCTGGCGGCGGCCTGCAGGATCGCGCACCAGGTGGGGGTCACGGCCCTGGGGGACTACTCGCAGGCCCCTTACCGGGCCGCCCTGCGGCGGGCCGCCGCGGCGGGGAAGCTGACCGTGCGTGTCCATTCCAGCATCTACGTCCAGCAGCTCGAGGAGGAGCTTGCACAAGGGTTCGTCACGGGGCGGGCGGCCCCTGGGCCCGGCGGTGAGCCGTCCCCCTGGCTGCGCGACGGCGGGCTGAAGGTCTTCCTGGACGGCTCGCTTGGTGGGCGCTCCGCGGCGCTGCGCGAACCTTACCTGGATGCTCCCAAGGACATGCCCACCGACTGTGGCGGGACGATGGACGAAACCCAGCAGAGAGGGGACGAGGCGAGGGAGACGAAGGGAGGGAAGGCGGGGGGCCCTGGCGGTGCATCTCCCGAGACTTCCCCTAGCACCCGCCCTTCCCGTTTCGGCTGCGTGGGCCACCCCCACCCGCAGGGCACCCTCAACTGGTCCGACGCCGACGTGCGCCGGCTGTTGGCGCGCGCCCACGCGGCCGGGGTGCAGGTCCACGCCCACGCCATCGGCGAT
>JBHELM010000192.1:0-8502 GCA_046352715.1 Thermoplasmatota archaeon
CGAAGGCGGCGTGGTCGAGCAGGAGGGCCTTGGCATCCACCTTCGGGATGGCGGGGACGATGTAGGCCGCCGGGTTCGGCAGCGGGGTCGTGGAGGTTCCCGGGTCGGTGGGGGCGATGCAGCCGGCAAACCCGGCAACCAGCAGGAGGCCCAGGAGCAGCGTCGTGCGCATGGCTGGCGCTGACCCCGGGCGCCTCTTCAGGGTTGCGGTGCTTGGGGCTTTGCACCCCAAATCCGACTGAGCAGGGATTGCGGGGATTTCGGGGAGTGGATGGAACGGAGGTGCCCTGGAACATCCCCGGAATCCTCGCAATCCCTGCTCGGTTTCGCAGCCAGGGGGGATTCCAGGTGCAAAGCCGGTGCTTGGCTAGTTGCAGGGGGTGCCGGGCGGGCTGGTGAGGCCCGGCGGGGCGTGCACGTCGAGGGCGAGGGCCGGCTGGCTCGACTCGGCGTGCAGGACCGCGGCGGCGAGGTGGGTGGCGGTTTGGAACCCCTGGAGCAGTTGCGTTGCGCCGCCCGCCTCGGCCTGCATCGTGTCGTAGGTGTCGAGCAGGTGCCAGTTGGGGTAGACCGCCTGGGGGCTCGGTGCGGGGGAGTTGGGCGGGGTCCAGCGGCCGAAGTCGCTGCCCAGGAACACGGTCGGGACCTTGGCGTCGAAGTAGACGCTGAAGTCGCTGGAGCCTGGGGTGAAGATGTCGCCGCAGTAGGCCATGTCGTCGGGCATGCCAATCTCCTTGCGCGCGGCGTCGAAGACGGCGTGCAGGGCGTGCGAGTTGTCGAGGATCTGGGTCGGGGCGTTGGTGCCGGGCCAGGTGATGCCGAACATGTCGATGTCGAGGGCGGCGTGCAGCTCGACGGCGCCGAAGGGGGTGGAACCTTCCTGGACGGCGGCGACGAAGGCGGTGGCCCCCTCCAGGCCGCGCTCCTCGCCGTCGTAGGCGACGAAGGCCACGGTGTGGTAGGTGGAGGCGTTGGCGAACGCCCGCGCGAGGTGGACCGCCATCACGGTGCCGGAGCCGTCGTCGTAGGCGCCCTGGCTCACCTTGTTGCCGAGGCAGGGGTTGTCCACGGTGGGGATGCCGCCGGCGCCGGGGGAGCGGCCCACCAGGCAGTCGTCGTGCGTCGTGTCGTAGTGGGCGCCCGCCACGACCCACTGGTCGCGCACCTGGCCCCACTTGATGCCGACGAGGTTGGCCTGCGGCAGGCCGCCGGTGGTGAAGTTCTGGCGCCACACCTGGAGGCCGGCGGCTGCGAACTGCTGCGCGAGCCACTGCCGGGCGCCCTCGTGGGTGGGGACGTTCTCACGGCGCTCGGGGTAGGCGGCGGCGAACGCCTTGAGGTCGGCCAGCAGCGCCGCGGCGTCCAGCTTGGGGCGGGCCGGGACCGCGTACGCGGCGGGGTCGGGGGCGGGCCCCGTCGAGGTGGTCTGGGTCGCGGTCTGGGTGCAGCCAGCCAGGCCGGCCAGCAGGAGGACGGCGAGGACAGCGAGGGTGCGCATGGGCTGCGCCAGCCCCACCGCCACTTCAGGATTGTGGGATGCGGCTCGCTCCGCCTGCGCCCGTTCTTCCCGGATTGTCCAACGACGCGGCTAGGTTCGTTAAGTAGTCCGCCCAGCGGTCGAGCCTCCATGAAGCTCCTTGCCCTCCTGGCGGCCTTCGTCCTGCTGGCCCTCGCGCCCCTCGCCACGGCCGGCTCCCCCGAGAGCCCGGAGATCCAGGACAAGGCCCACGACGCGGACGCGGGCGACGCCCTCGACATCGCGGCCGTGTGGGTCGACGGCGGCGACCCGCTCAACGTCACCTTCCACATCCTCGTGCCCGAGCTGCCCGCGCTGCAGGCCGCGACGGGCCAGTGCGCCGACCCCGGCTGCGCCGCGCTGACGCTGAGCTTCAAGCTGGAGTTCGCGGTCCTGGCGCCCGACGGCACCCCGGCACCCGCGCTGGACGGCTACGACCGCACCTACGCGGTCTACCGGCACGGCGCCCCCGCGGCGCTGCAGGCCGCCATCGGCTACCGCGACGGCGACGGGGGCCTCACCATCACCGGGCAGGCCAGCGCGAGCGTCGTGGAGGGCCACGAGGTCGTCCTCAAGGTCGCGCGCAACAGCACCGCCGTCAACCTCCCCGCCGGGGCCACGCCGGGCGCCTACCGCCTCAATCGCACGCTGGCCTACAGCGCGCCCGAGCTGTGCGCCCCGCCGCCGACGGCGGCCGCCTGCATCGCGATGGGCAAGCCGGCGCAGAGCGGCGGGACGCCGCCCGTCGAGGCCAGCACGCAGTGGGACACGGCGCCGGACGCCGGCTTCGGCAGCGACTACGTCTTCGCCGCCCCGCCGCCGGGGGCGTCGCTGCAGCCGGCCGGGCCCGCGCCCACGACGACCCCGACCGACTCCCCTTCCCCGACGCCCCCGCCGGAGCAAGCTCCCGCAGCGACGTCACCCTCCAGCACCACGACGCAGGCCCCAGTGGCCGGCGCGGGAGCCAGCTCACCCTCGGCCGCGCCCAAGGCCTCGTCCTCCTCCACGACCAGCAAGGCAAGCCCCGGGCCGGAGGCGCTGCTCCTGCTGGCTGGCATGGCGGCAGCCGTGGCGGTTCGGCGCAGGCTGTAGGAATCATCCAAAACCACGGATTGCACGGACGGAGTGTTGTCCCTGGCGGGTTCGGCGCAACCGCGGAGGCCGCGAAGCGCGGGGGACGTTGTTTCCGTGGGTTCCGTGCCCTCTGCGCTCATGGGTGTTTCGGCGCCGACGAAACCAAGGATTGCACGGAGGACACGGACTCCATCTCTTCCGTGCAATCCGGTGGTTTGGGGGCTATTCCTGCACCGTCAGCGGCGCCGGGTCGATGGCCATGCGGTGGAGCAGCCCCGAGGCGAGGTCGGCCGCGGTCTGGAAGCCGGCCTGGAGGTCGGCGTCGGAGCCCGCCATCAGCCGCATCGTGTCGTAGGTGTCCTCGCGGTGCCAGAACGGGTACGCCTGCCGCGCCTGCTGCGCCGGCAGGTCCGGGAACGCCGCGGGGGCGTTGGCCGGGAGCTGGTACTGCTCGAAGTCGCTGATGAAGAAGCCCGTCGGCGCCTGGATGCGGAAGAACGAGTCGTAGTCGCTGCGGCCCAGGCTGATGCCTTGGTAGCGGATGGCCGCCTCCGGCATGTGCAGCCGGGCGACGAGCCCCTTCACCGTCTCGCGCAGCTCCGGCGAGTTGTCGTCGAAGTAGATGGGGGAGTCGACGCCGGGCCAGTTGAGGCCGAACATGTCGAGGTCGAGCATCGCGCGGACGGTGACGTTGCCGTAGGGCGTGGCGTTGTCGACGAGCGCCTCGGTGAAGTTGCGCGAGCCCTGCAGGCCGCGCTCCTCGCCGTCGAAGGCCACGAACGCGATGCTGAACCGCGTCGGCACCTTGGCGTACGCCTTGGCCAGGTGCATGGTGAGCATCGTGCCGGAGCCGTCGTCGTAGGTGCCGTGCGTCACCACGCCGCCCGCGGAGGAGGGGGCGCACTGCTGCGGCTGCCCGGCCTGGCTGGGCGGGGTGGCGCAGCCGGGGGTCGGCACGACGTCGTAGTGGGCGCCCACGACGACCCACTGGTCGCGCGCCTCGCCCCACTTGATGCCGACGATGTTGGCCTGCGGGATGCCGGCGGTGAAGTTGTGCCGCCACACGTCGAGGCCGAAGGACTTGAACTCCGCCGCAAGCGCCTGCCGCGCCGCCTCGTGATCCGGCTGGTTGTTGACCCGCAGCGGGTGCGCCGCGCTCCACTGCGCCAGGTCGGCCAGCAGGGCGGGGACGTCGACGCGGGGCGGCTCCAGCGGGTAGGCGGGGGCCTGCACGGCGGGGCCGTCGCTGGCGATGCAGCCTGCCAGGAGGGGCGCCAGGGCCAGGAGGGCGAGCGTCTTGCGCATGCAGGCCAACCACCCCGGCGGGGTCATAGGGGTTCTGGTGTCACCCGTAGCGGACGGTGAACCCAATCTTCTCCGGCGTCCCGGTGGCCACCAGCCCGCGCGGCAGGCGCCCCTCGCGCACGTCGGCCAGCCGGTAGACGGCGGGCTCCAGGTCGGCCAGCAGCGGCAGCATCCCGTTCAGGTGCCCGTCGCCCAGGACGGCGAGGCCGTGGCGCGCCCCCGCCAGCCCCGCGCGGATGCGCTGCGCCATGCGCTGGTCGCGCTCGGCGATGAGGATGCGGTGCACGGTGGGGAACTTGCGGCGCACCTCCGCCAGCACGGCGCCGGGGTCGTCCTGGTAGCGCTGGAGCTCCGCCTCCACCTCGGCCTTGGCGTTGCGCCTGGGCAGCAGCGAGCGCAGGCCGCCGCCCACCAGCATCCCGACGGCGCGCAGCTTCTCGCGCAGGGTGATCTCCCGCATCGCCCGCGCCACGGTCTGGTCGGCGGGGTCGTCGACGAGCGCCACCCGCGCGCCGACCCTCTGCCCGGCCTGCACCGCGGCCAGCATCTCGCCGCCCACGTCGGCGCCGTACATCCCGGCGACCTCCTCCTGGAACGCCGCCAGGCGTTTGTGGACGAAGCCGGCGCCCGCGCGGGGCATCGCGCCGGTGCGCTGCCGCTCCAGCAGGGCGTTGAGCCGGCCGGGGTCCAGCTCCACGAAGACGACGTCGGGCCGCAGCGCCAGCACCGCCTGCGTGATGGTCTCCTCGATGCGGAAGACGTGGCCGGCACCGATGAGGGTCAGGCGCGGCGCGGCGGCCGGGGGGCCGGGAGGGGGCGCGGCGGGCTCCGGCACAGGTTTGCCCACGGGCACGGGCCTTAAGCCGATTGCCCATACCGGGTCGCGTGGCCCGGCCGAAGGTCCTCCTCAACTGCGCCGCCAGCCTCGACGGGAAGCTGGCCGCGCCGGACGGGCAGGGCCTGCCGCTGTCGGACGAGACGGACTGGCGCCGCGTGCACCACCTGCGCGCGAGCTGCGACGCCATCCTCGTCGGCGTGGGCACGGTCCTCAAGGACGACCCCAGCCTGAAGGTCAAGGAAGACCTCGCGCCCGTGTCGCCCACGCGCAAGCTCCTGCGCGTCGTTCTGGACGCCCGCGGCCGCACCCCCAAGGCGGCCCGCGTCGTGGACGGCAGCACGCCCACCCTCATCCTGCACGGGCCGGGGGTGCGCGGCGGCTGGGCCCACGCGCAGCACGCCGAGGTGCCGCTCGACGAGCAGGGGCGCATCAGGCTGCCCGAGGCGATGGCCCTGCTGCACGCCCGCGGCATCCGTATCCTGCTGGTCGAGGGCGGCGGGCAGGTGCTGCGCGCCTTCCTGAACTCCGACTTGGTGGACCAGTGGACGCTCTACGTCGCGCCGGTCCTGGTCGGCGGGACAGGCCCCAGCATCTTCGACGGCCGGCCAAGCATGATCGGGCGCCGCCTGCACGTGGAGAACGTTGAGCCGCGCGGCAAGGGCGTGCTGTGGACGCTGCGGCCCTAGCCTTCCAGGAAAATCTAGGCCCATTTCGAGGAACCGGCGTCAGCCACGACGAGCCAGCATTTTCAGTCGCCGCAGGCCAATGCCAAGGCGCGTGGCGGACCTTTTCTTTCCTGGTGGCGCAGCCTGCTGGCCCGTTGGGTCCGGAGAACGGGTTTCGCTCTCCTAGGAGAAAGGCAGAGGACACGGGCGGTGGCGTGGGAAGACCTTCTTGCTGATGCACCCATCTAGCAAAATGCCATTTTGCTGCAAGATTGAATGAGCCCCCTACCGATTTGGAGCGACCATGGCACGGGGCACTGAAGGCATCAATCCGCGGCTGGTCGACCAGCACATGCGGGTCGTCCTTCCCAAGAGCGTGGCGGACGCGCTGCACATCAAGCAGGGCGACCACGTGGCGTTCGTCGTCGTCGGCAGCGAGGTCAAGCTGCGGAAGGTGAAACTCACCCTCGATTGAGCTCCTCAAGCGCAAGTCGGACCTTGCGCATCTCCACGCGTCCGCCAGAGTTCAGTCCACGACCATCGCGTCCGTGCGCCCGCCGCGCACCTCGCTGAAGACCTCACGGCCGTCGAGCGCGTCGAGGTCGATCTGCCCGTTGCGGCCCATCATCCGCCACACCGGCCGGAAGTGGATGCCCAGCGGCCCCAGGCGGATCTGGTCCGGCGTCGGCTCCACCTTGTGCCGCTCATTGTAGAGCAGGGCGTTGTTGTGGTCGGGCACGCGCACCTCGACGCTGCGGACGTGCTTGCGGGTGACGTGCTGCCGCGCCAGCTCCAGCGCGCGGTCCTCCGGGATGCGCACCACGCGCTCCGTCACCGTGTAGCCGTGGTTCGCGGCCAGGAGTGTCGGCGCGTCGGGGTTGGCGACGTCCGGGTCGACGTCCAGCAGGGTCTTGTCGCTGGCGTTGACCTGGACGCGGCCGTCCAGGGTGTCGTAGGCGAGCGAGCCCTCCTTGAGCTGGTCGCACTCGTAGTCGAACAGGTGGACCGGCTGGAGCAGCAGCTCGATGCGCTCGATGCCGAACAGCTTGTCCTTCACCTTGCGGCGGGCGTCCTGCTCCGTGACGCGGACCGGCAGCAGCGGCCGGCTCGCGGTCGGCCGGGGCGGCAGCGGGGGCGGCGGAGGCGGCAGCGGGGCCGAAGGCGTTGGCGGCGGGGCGTAGGAGGGGGTGGGGGCCGCAGGCTTGGGCACCAGGTGCGGCGGTGGCGGCGCGGTGGCGGCCTCGGCCACGATGGCGCCCAGGTCCAGGCCGGTGAGGTCGAACTGCGGCTCGGGCTGGCTGAACGCGGACGGGAGGAGGTCGGAGACGGACTCGGCGACGGCGGGGCCGCGCACGGACCGGGTCGGCTCCAGGGGCAGGTCGGGCAGGTCGTGGCCGAAGGCCTCGCAGAGGTCGGTCTCGCCCAGCAGGCGCACCAGTTGGTCGCGGCTCCACAGGGCGACGCGGCCCTGCCCTGCCTCGATTGCGCCGGCCTCAACGGGGCCCATGTGGAGGAGGATGCCCAGGGAAGCTCCCGTGTCGATGACGGTCTCGGCGAAGGAGGCGACGCGCTCGGCGGGAAGCGGGGTGGAGTCGAGGTGGCCGGTGACCAGGATGGCCCGTTCGCGCTCGGCCAGCAGGGGGACAGTGTAGACCGCGCCGCTGCGGCCCTCCAGGTCGGCGTCCAGGCTGACGGTGTGGCCGTGGCGGCCCAGCAAGTGCTCCAGCAGGTGGACGACCGTCCCCATGTGCATCCCGCCGCTGGACCTGCTGCACAGGAAATGAAGCCTTCGGGTGGAGTTCGCTCTCCTGCCCAAAACCGGAAGAGGCGCGACCGGCTGCACTGGGCGTGGACGCGGCGTCGGCGGTGCGGCTCCTGCTGGATGTGGCCCCGGCGCCCCCGCCCTCTGTCGTCTTCCATCCGCTCGCCGCGCAGGAGCCCGGCCCCGTGGCGGCGGTCGACGGGAGCCACGCCGTCCTGGTGGACAACGGCTCGGTCTGGGTTGTCGCCACCCGCGCGGCGGCGGTGGTGTGGCCCGGCCCCACCCGCGAAGCCGAGCCGGAGCTGCACGCCGCCAAGGCGCAGGACGCCCAGGACGCCGTCTCGGCGGCCTACCTCTCCTTCGGCTTGGAGCCGCCCCGCACTGCCACGGCGACCGCATGGGCCGAGGCATGGCGGGCGCTGCGTGAGCTCGAAGCCTGCCAGCGCGCCATCGCCACGGCCCCGCCAGGCGGGCTCGTCCTCCTCGACGGGGCGCTCTCGGGGCTCCCTCCAGGGCCGCAGGAGATGGCGGACCGCCTGCGCAAGGCCGCGGAGGGCCACGGGGTCCGCCTCGTCGGCGTCGCCAAGCGCAGCGCCCTGGAGCGCGGCGGCCTTGCGCTCGTTCCCCACCTGCACGCGACCGGCCCCGCCGGCCCGTGGCGCGTCGAGGCCGAGCCGGGCGTCCACGTCGCCAAGCTGCACTCCCAGGCGCCGCACGCGTTCCGGGTCGATGCGCAGGACCTCGCTTGGCTGGGTGCCCTCCTGCCCCTGTGCCGCGATGCCGTGTATGTCGGCTATCCCTACCCGCTCGCCGTCGCGCACAACCGCGCCGCCCTCACCGGCGGCGTGGTGGCGGAACTGAAGGCGCGCCTGGCGCTGGCGGCCCGCGCCGAGGGCGGGGTCGCCGCCGCGCACCTGCTGGCGGACTTCCACGAGGTCTTGGACCGGAACGTGCCGGGCTGACCCTCCACCCCCGCAACCGCGGAAGACACGGAGCCGGGGAGGCGTTTTTTCCGCGCTTTCCGCGACCTCCGCGGTTCGTTGGTCAAGCGGCAGGCTGGTCGACCGCGGGCGCCGGCCCCTGGTACTCGAAGACGACCAAACCTTTCCCGGTCTCGGAGCCGACGACGTGCGTGCGGTCGAGCCACCAGGCGTCGAACGCGCTGCCGCCGCCGAGGCCGGCCAGGGGCCCGGGCAGGCCGCCGCCGGGCTGCACCAGGGCGTAGCCGACGGTGCGGGGCCGCAGCAGGTTGGCGTGGTCGTGGAGGTCGTAGACCCAGAAGCCCGCGGCGTAGCTCGCCATCGCGACGCGGCCCTCGCGCAGGTCGAAGTAGTGGGGGCCG